>CAMLSH010000017.1 GCA_946482625.1 uncultured Opitutaceae bacterium | reverse complement strand
TTCGTCGATCAGGGTGCGGACGGGATCTTTGTTCGGAGCGACCAAGGAATAGTGAAGGGTGAAGAGGGAGGAGTGAAAATCGGAACGGAACGCAGGCGTGGGCGGTGACGAAAGGGAGATGGTTCGCTCAGGTGTTCGGCGACGCAGCGCGAGTTGGATAACCCGCGGCCCTTTTAATACACGTCGCGCGCGTAGCGTTTGGTGGCTTTGAGATTTTGCACGTAGGCGGCGGCTTCTTCGGCGGTCTTTTTGCCGGCGGTTTCGATCACCTTGTGGAGAGCGGCATCGACGTCCTTGGCCATGCGGGAGGCGTCGCCGCAGACGTAGAAGTGTCCCCCGGCTTCGAGCCACGCGAAGAGTTCGGTGGCGGCTTCGAGCATGCGGTTTTGGACGTAGATTTTTTCCTGCTGGTCGCGGGAAAAGGCAGTGTCTAGGCGGTGGAGGAAGCCGGTCTTTTGGAGCTCTTCGAGTTGCTCCCGGTAAAGGAAATCGGTGGAGGCTTTTTGGTCGCCGAAGAAAAGCCAGTTTTTGCCCTTGGCGCCGGTGGCGGCGCGTTCTTCGAGGAAGGCACGGAAAGGGGCGATGCCGGTGCCGGGGCCGACCATGATCATAGGGGCTTCGGGATTGGCGGGCGGGCGGAAAGCTTTGTTGCTGTGGACGAAGACGCCGATGCGGGTTTCGCCGGGCTTGGCGCGGTCAGCGAGGAAGGTGGATGCGACGCCCTTGCGCGGGCGGCCGTGGAGATCGTAGCGGACGGCGCCGACGGTGAGGTGAACCTGCCCGGGGTGGGCTTTCGGGCTGGAGGAGATCGAATAGAGACGAGGCTGGATTTTTTTCAGCAAGGCGACGAACTCGACGGGCGTGAATTTGGCGTCTGGATACGCGTGGAGGACGTCGATGACGTGATGCGGCGGAGCGGAGGTGGAGGTGGCGGACGGCTCGCTGGCGCTCGCCGCTACGGGGGATTTTTTAACGACGGTGGCGAGGAAGTCGGGGGAAGGTTTGCCGAGATCGTAGACTGCGGTGAGCGCTTGACGGAGGGAGACGGGCGAGCCGTCGGCGCCGGGGACCGCTTCTTCGCCGTCGCAGCTGAGGGCGGCGAGAATGTCGGCGACGAGTTCGGGGCAGTTGTGCGGGATGACGCCGAGGGCGTCACCGGCTTCGTAGGCGAGGCCGGAACCGGCGAGATCGAATTCGATGTGGTGAACGGATTTGGCGGAGCCGGGGGCGTTGAGATTGCGGCTGGTGAGGAGGAGTGAGGCGTAAGGATTTTTCTTCGAGTAGAGGGATTCGCCGTGGGAGTCGGATGGCGCGGCTGGGGCCGCGTCGCGGGGTGAGGGCACCCCGCCCACAACGGAAGAGGCGGAGCCGAGGGCGTTGAGGGTGGCGTCGAGCCAGCGGCTGAATTTTTCTTCGTACTCGAGGTCGCAATCCACGCGATCGGTGAGACGGGAGGCGCCGCGTTTTTCGAGGCGTTGATCGAAGTCCTGACCGCAGCGGCAGAACTGCGCGTAATTGGTGTCGCCGAGAGCGCAGACGGAGAAGCGGAGGCTGGCGAGGCTGGGGGCGTCGTCTTTGGCGAGCGCTTCCCAGAGGGCTTTGGCGTTGTCGGGCGGTTCGCCGTCGCCGTAGGTGCTGGTGATGACGAGGAGGTTCTTCTCGCCGGCGAGTTTGGCGATGTCGGTTTGCGCCATATCGACGACGGTGGGGGCGAAGCCGCGTTTGCCCGCTTCTTTGGCGGCGCGTTTGGCGAGGCTTTCGGAGGTGCCGGTCTGGGAGCCGAAGAGAATGGTGAGCGGCTGTAGGGCTTTCGACTCGCTGGCGCTCGTCGCTACGGGGGCGTTGGCGCGGGAGAAGAGGCCGGCGAAGAAGCCGTTGAGCCAGGCGCGTTGTTCGGGAGAGAACGGGGCGCTGTCGGGAAGGAGAGGGATGGAGGACATCGGGCGGGAAAGTAGTGAGTAGCGGGTAGCGAGTAGGTCAGAGCCGGCGGGCCGCCGGAGCTCCCAGAGAATTTAGGAGGAGAGGAACTCCTGGAGTTCTTTGAGCGAGTGGCGGCGGGACCACTGGACGAAGGTTTCGCCGCGGGTCTTTTTCGCGCTGTAGGTGACGAGGATTCGCTCGACGAGGGCGGGGACTTCGGTGGCGCGGACGCCTTTGAAGAGTTCGCGGGCGACGCCTTGTTCGTTGTCCATGCCGCCGCCGAGGACGACGTGGTAACCTTCGGCGCCGTCGGGGAGTTTCGCGCCGACGAAACCGATGTCGCCGGCGTAGTGTTGCGCACAGGAATTCGGGCAGCCGGTGAAGTGGATGTTGACGGGGGAATCGAGGCGGAGCTTGGCGTCGAGTTTCTTGATGATCTCGACGGCGTGGGCTTTGGTGTCGGCGGCGGCGTATTTGCAGCCGCGGTTGCCGGTGCAGGCGATGACGCCGGCGGCGATGGAGCCCGCTTCGGTGAAGAAACCCATGCGGCTGACGGAGCGTTTCACCGATTCGACGAAGGCGTCGGGGATGTGCGGGATGAGGAGGTTTTGCCAGACGGTGAGGCGGATTTCGCCTTTGCCGAAGTGCGTGGCGAGGTCGGCGATGGCGTGCATCTGCTTCGGCGACATGCGACCGACGGGGATGCCGACACCGATGGAGTTGAGACCCTTTTGAGTCTGGCGGGAGACGCCGAGCCAGCCGTGTTTCACGACGGGCTGGCGAGGTTCGCAGGCTTCGAGCGGCAGGCGGCCGAGGGAGAAGGCGAGTTTCTTCTGGGTTTCGGCGATGAACTTTTCGAAACCCCAGCTATCGAGGACGTACTTGAGGCGGGCCTTTTTGCGATTGGTGCGGTCGCCGTTTTCGGCGAAGACGCGAATCATCGCGGCGGATACGGCGACGGCTTCGGAAGGTTTGATGAGGAGGCCGGTGTCGCGGGCGAAATCCTGGTGGCCGGTGATGCCGCCGAGATGAACTCTAAAGTAGATACCGGGCTCAACACGGGGTGAGGGCACCCCGCCTACACCTGGAGACGGAGCGGCAGAAAGGGATTTTTCGGTGACGCGGACGGCGAAGAAGCCGATGTCGTTGGTGTCGGCGGCGGCGGAGATGGAGCCGCCGTTGTCGAAGGCGACGTTGAATTTCCGCGGGAGGCCGTACATGTCGCGGTGGTTGAGAATATAGTGGTGCAGCGCCTTGGCGAAGGGGCGGACGTCGAGGAGTTCGGTGGGATCGAAGCCGCTGTTGGGCGAGGCGGTGACGTTGCGGATGTTGTCGGCGCCGGCGCCTTTGGAGGTGAGGCCGAGGTCCTGGACGCGCGTGAGGAGCTTCACGATGTCCTTGGGCTTAAACTCGCGGATCTGGATGTTGCCGCGGGTGGTGATATGGGCGTATCCGCCGCCCAACTCCGCGGCGATGTCGGCGAGGCCGTGAAACTGGGTGGCGGTGATCTCGCAGGCGGGAACGCGCAGGCGGATCATGAAACTGTCCTGGGCGGGCGCGACGTAGAAGAGGCCGTGGGTCTTGAAGCGGTACATGTTCTCCGCGTCGGGGAACTTGTTTTCGTCGGCGTGCTTGAGGAGGCGTTCCCAGGCGTCGAGCGGGTTCTCGTCGTGCTTCCAGCGCTCCTCTTTGCAGAGATCGCCGAGCGGAGTGCCGTGGACGGTCTCTTCGGCGGGCGCGGCGAGATTGCCGGAAGTCGCGGCGCCGGGCGTCGCAGTCAGCTGGCCGGCGGCATTGGTGCCGACAAACGGGATCGTGCCGGACGCGTAGACGCCCGCCATGAAGCCTTGGAGATATTCCTTTTGGGCGGGCGAAAACGGTTCGGGAGCGGAGGGAAGTTCAGTCGTGGCAGGCACGCCTCGCCTATGAGCACCCGCGATGCCATCAGGGGGCGGTGATCAATCAATGCGCTGAATAGTTTTAAGGGTAACGATGAGTAGTGTTCATCATTGAGCGCGGGTCGCCCAGAGGTAGAAGAAGACTAGATTGGTCAGGAAGAGGCAGAGCGACAGGAGCTTATAAAAGCGGACGGGGTCGCGATCGAGGAGCGAGGTGTTTTTTCCATAGAACGGCGTGACCTCGGAATGATGGTCGAGGTCGTAGGCCATTTCGGAGAAGTTTTGGTAACGGTCGTCGGGATCGGGGGCGAGGGCGCGGAGGATGACGGATTCGAGCCAGGGCGGAACGGCGGCGTTGAGGCGTGTCAGGCGTTTGGGGGACGTGTCGAAGCGCGGGGTTTGGAAGCGTTCGACTTCGCCGTACGGATACGCGCGGGCGAGGGATTCGTAGAGGGTGACGCCGATGGCGAAGAGTTCGGTGCGCTCGGAAAGGGGGGCGTTTTGGAAACGTTCGGGCGCGAGATAGCTGGGCGTGCCGGCGCGATTGGTGACGGAGAAAACTTCGGCGGCGCTGCCAAGGTCGATAAGGAGGAAGCGGAGGTTTTCGCCGTCGCGAAGGACGAGGATGTTGTCCGGCTTGAGATCGCCGTGGGCGTGGTCGCGGGAGAGGAGATGCTGGCTGGCGCGAAGGAGGAAGCGGGCGAGTTCGACGGTTTCTTCGACGCGGAGCGGGTCGTCGGCGAGGTGGGCGCGGAGCGTGGGCGCCTCGACGTAATCCATCACGTAGTAGCGCAGCGTGCCTTCGGTGGGGATGGTTGCGCGGATGAAATCGGGAGAGTCGATGCGCGCGGTTTGCCAGAGCTCGCGGAGAAATGCGTCGCGACGGGCTTCGTCATCGCGGGCTTCAAGCGGGGGGAATTTTAGGACGTGGCGGGCGTCGGTGGCGTTTTCGGCGTTAGTCGAAGACGGGGAGTCGGAGGTTGAAGGCGTGGCGGTGGGGATTTTTTCGGCGAGCCAGACGCGGGCGCTGTCCTGGAGGGGGCGGATGAGTTTGAAATGATCGACGAGGTCGCCGGGGCGGAGCGTGGGGAGAATTTCGAGGGGACGGTCGTCGGTGCCGGTGGTCCAGCCGCGGCTGGCGATGTCGAGCACGACGGCGGTGATGTCGTCGCGGAGGTCGGGTTGTTCCTCGATGATGCTGGCGGCGGCGGAGACGATGCTGCGGGCGGAGGTGCGGCGGGAGAGGAGTTCGGCGAGTTGGTTTTTGGATACGGCGTTGCTCACGCCGTCCGAGCAGAGGAGCAGCATGTCCCCGTCCTCGATGGTGTTTTCGAAATAGAAAGGCTCGATGGTCGGTTCGAGTCCCACGGCGCGCGTGAGGACGTGCTGCATGCCGTCTTGGGAAAGGGCGTGGGATTGCGACAGGCGGGCGAGGGTGCCGCGGCGCCAGAGGTAAACAGGGGAATCGCCGATGTTGAGGCCGAAGAGCCGGCCGTTCTCGATCGCGGTGACGCAGAGTGTGCAGATGAGTTCGGGCGAACCGTGGCGGAGGAGCGCTTCCTGATGGAGGATGCGATTGATCTGAGTGACGAACTCGGTGAGCGCGCGGCGGGGGCTCCACGCCTGCGGGCGGGCGACGTAATAATCGACGATCATGTCCACCGCGCGTTGGGCGGCGGCTCCGCCCTCCTGACTGGAGCCCACGCCATCGGCGAGCGCAGCGATGACGCGGCCCTCGCGGAGGAGCACGCGGCAGGCGTCTTGGGAGGTGCCGCCCTCACGGCGGGGCAGACCGTGCGTGGTGCTTAAGATTTTCATGGCCAAGGCACCGTGGCGGTCGGCGGCGGCGGGAGCGAGTCCGGCGTGTGGCATGGGGACGGCTGGGGCGGGATTTGGAGACGAAAAAGCGGGGTGAGGGCACCCCGCCTTCATCGAAACAGACTCTGCAAATATGGTCAGATCCGCGCGGCGGCGGTGGCGCCCCAGGTGGTGCGCCAGCGGGTTTTTACGTGGCGCAGGCCGAGGAGGGCGACGATGCAGAGGCCGGCGAAGAAGAGGATGCCGGTGGTGTAGCTGCCCGTGTGTTGTTTCGACAGACCGAAGAGCTGGCCGAGGACGAAACCGCCGATGCCGCCGCCGCAGCCGACGAGGCCGGTCATGACGCTGATGTCTTTGGCGAAGCGTTGCGGGAGTAGTTGGAAAACGGATCCGTTGCACATGCCGAAGGCGCCGGACGCGACGAAGAAGGCGGCGCCACAGAGCCAGAGATTGGTCGAGAGGGCGGCGACGATCAGCGTGACGATCGCGATGCTGTAGAAAATGCCGAGCGCGCGGATGCCACCGAGTTTGTCGGCGAGGGCGCCGCCCATGGGACGGCCGAGAGCGCCGACGAGCGTGCAGAAGGCGGCCATTTCGCCGGCGTGAACGGGCTTCAGGTGGAACTGGTCGCTGAAGTAGATCGCGAAGGCGGTGGCGAGACCGACGAAACCGCCGAAGCTGATCGTGTAGAAGAAGCAGAACCAGTGGGCGTCTTTCTCGCCGAGGAGCTTGGCGTAGTCGGAGAGTTTTTTCTTTTTGAATTCGCCGGGAGGTTCTTTCGAAAAAATCACGTAGAGCACGAAAGCGAGCGCGAGCGGGATGAGGGCGGCGCCGAAGACGGACTGCCAGCCCCAGGCGGCGGCGATGCGGGGGGCGGCGAGGTGATCGATGACAACACCGACGTTGCCCGCGCCGGCGAGGCCGAGCACGACACCTTGCATGTGCGGAGGATACCAGCGGCCGGATTGCGGGAGCGCGACGGCGAAGCTGGCTCCGGCGACACCTAGCACGAGGCCGAGGGCGAGCGCCTGATTCAGAGAGTGAATACCGTATTGCCAGGCGGCGAAAAGGCCGGCCATGACGACGAGTTGCGCGAAGATGCCGGTATTTTTCGTGCCAACGCGGTCGACGAGCATGCTCAGGGCGAGGCGCAAAAACGCTCCGGCGAGGATGGGCGTGGAGACCATCAGGAATTTTTGGTCGGCGCTGAGGCCGAGATCGGGAGCGATCATCGCGCCGAGAGCGCCGAGAAGGGTCCACACCATGAAGCTGACGTCGAAATAGAGGAACGACGTGGCGAGTGTGGGCCAGTGGCCGGATTTTTTAAACTGAGCGATGTTCATTTTTGAGCATCTGCGCATGAGCAACGTTCATGCCCGGAACGGAAATGAATCAGATAATGGGACGAATAGTTTTAGGGTGAACGATTAGCGTCATTCATTTTGGAACAGCCTGCGTGAGGACCGGCGACCGACGATGTCCGGAAAGTTGGAGGCTTGGTTGGAGCGCGGTTTTTACCTCATGTTTTTCATGTCAAAAAAGGCGCAGCTCGGGAGAGAAGTATGAATGGGGCGTGAGAGAAATTGCGCAGGGGAAAAGCAGTTGAGGAGAGGTGCGCGGATCACAGAGGCGACGCAGCGCCTCCCGCCAGGGGGGGCTTGGCGGGGAGTCTAACGGCCACGCTCTAAGGAGCGCGGCTACGAGGCAGTGGGGCGGCTACGACGGAGAAAACGAAAGCGGCGCGGCCTGTGAGGGCCGCGCCGCTTTGAACAACAACAATAACAACTCGTCGTGAGGCGCGTGCGAGCACGCTGCCTACGAGAAGGATCAGAGGTTCAGCGTGAGCTGAAGGTAGGCGTAGCTCGCGTCGCGCGAACCGACCGTGCGGAGGGACTGCTTGATGTAGTCACCGCGGAAATACCGGCTGAGGCCGAGCTCGAGCTGGGCGTAGTGGGTGACCGAGTAACCGACAACGAGGTCGAGTTCGTAGCCGAGTTGGGCGTCGTAGGACGGATTGATGCGGTAGCCACCACCGCTGCCGACTGCGGCGCCGGTGAAGTTACGTGGGACGCCGGCGACGTTGTACCAGAAGTCGGTTGTCTCGGTGAGCTTCTGCACGTGCCCTTCGAGCGCGACGCTGATGACCGGCGTGGGTTTGAAGCTGTAGGCGAGGCGGAGATCCTGGGTGTTTTGGAGGCTGGAGAGATCCATGTAGCCGTAGAACAGGTGATTCGTCGGGAAGAGGTTTTGGAATGTCTGGCTCTTGCCATCCGTCGCGCTCTCGTCGCCTGAGCCATGGCTGTAGATGACGGCGAGACGGGGCTGCCAGGGATTTTCCGTCCAGGTGTAGCCGAGTTGAAAGACGCCGGCGTAGGCGGTGTGATCGAGGCGGGGGAGCGCGAGGCCTTGCGCGGCAGTCATCGCGGGGAAAACAGCGGCGCGGTTGCCGGTCTGGTACATGAGTTCCACGCCGTAGTCCCAAGCGCTATACGCGCCGGGCTTCGACTTCAGGCGGAGGCCGAGGGTGTAGATGTCTTGTGGCGCGGGGAAGCGGAAGGGGGCGGCGACGCCGGTCCAGTTGTCGGTGACGATGCCGCGCTGGGTGTTGCGGGAGAAAACGTAGGCTTCGACGATTTCCTTGGAGGAAAGTGTCGGGAAGTTGAAGTAGGCCCCGGAGAACGTGTCCTGCGGATTGAAGGCGTTCAGGTTGTTGTGATCGTTGTAGACGACGCCGCCGGTGAAGATATCGACACCGAAGAGGGCGTTCTGCCAGCGGGCCTTGATGGCGTCGAAGGTGCGGGCGTTATTGTTCCAGCGGAAGTGGCCGACGAGGCGCTGGTCGCCGTAGGCGAGTTCCTGGCGTCCGATCTTCACGGATACGGGGAATTCCTTGTGGTTGCCGATGAAGACGAAGGCTTGATGAAGATCGAGAGGGCCGTCGCGCTCGGCGAGACCTTTGCCGGCACCGGCGGCGGCGTAGCGCTCGTCGTCGAGGGAGTAGCTGGAGCGGGCTTCGAGCGTGGCGGCGAAATTTTTGCCGGTGTAGGCGACGCGCGGCATGGCGCGGAGGAGATAATAGGCGTTGTCGTTATCGTCCTGCGGGCGGTTGGAGAAATCCCAGTTGGAACCGGCGTCGGTGAAACCGGCGTTGTTCTTGTTCTCGTAGCGGCCGCGGAGATTTACGCCGATGTCCCACGCGCTCATGTAGACGTCGGTGGCGCGGAGTTTTTCGTTGATGAAGCCCGGGAAGGGGCGCGGCGGCGGCGGCGGCGCGTATTGGGCGTGGAGGCCCGAAGCGGCGCCGAGGAGAGCGGCGAGCGCGAGTTGATGACGGAGGCGACGGATGGTGTTCATGGTTTGGTGCGGGTGAGCGAGAAAGTGGGTGAGTGGAGGCAAGGCAGAGCCGTGGCTCCGCGGAAGGGCGGAGCGGGAAAAACATGATTTAGATCAAGGCGTTCGGCGTTTTTCGCGCGTGGAACCGGGATCAGGTGGTGTGGGCGACGGCTTCGGATTTGGCCGAAGCGGCGGGTACGTGCGCGGGCGGGTGGTGTCTGTGCGCGCGCACCTCGAGGAAGGTGATGAGCTGCTCGCGCAGTTTGTAGTAGTCGGGATGCTCCATCACGGCCTTGCGGTCGCGAGGGCGCGGGAAATTGACGTCGATGATTTCGCCGATCTCGGCCGCGGGGCCGTCGGTCATGCAGACGATGCGGTCGGAGAGGAAGAGCGCCTCGTCGACGTCGTGCGTGACCATCATGGCGGTGATCTGGTTTTTGCGCCAGAGATCGATGAGTACCTGCTGGAGCTCGTATCGGGTAAGTGAATCCAGCATGCCGAAGGGCTCGTCGAGGAGGAGCATCTTGGGCTTGAGGGCGAAGGCGCGGGCGATGCCGACGCGCTGGCGCATACCTTGGGAGAGCTCGGCAGGTTTTTTATCCATCGAGTCGCCGAGGCCGACGACGGTGAGGAAATACTCGGCGATCTGGCGGCGCTCTTCCTTGCTGGCGGTGAAGAACACCTGGTCGATGCCGACCATGACGTTTTCGAACGCGGTCAGCCACGGGAGCAGCGAGGGCGATTGGAAGACCATGCCGCGATCAGGGCCGGGGCCGTCGAGCTCTTTGCCGGCGAGGACGATGCCGCCTTCGGTGATCGGATTGAGGCCGGCGACCATCATGAGGACGGTGCTCTTGCCGCAGCCGGAGTGGCCGATGACGGTGACGAACTCGCCCTTCTTGATCTTCAGATCGATGTTCTGGACGATGACGGCCGGGCCTTTGGGCGTCGGGTAGACTTTCTTGAGTTGGGAGATTTCCAGGTAGGCGCTCATGAGGAGACAGTCTCGTGTTTGATTTCGCTGCGGCGGACGGGGCGGCGTTTACCGATGAAGGTCTGCCGGGTGGAGAGATCTTCGGGTTCGATGTCGGGAAGTATCAGCGCCTTGGTGACGGAGGACTTGCGACGATCGGTGGCCTTCAAGAGATAGTCGGTCACCTCGGCGCGGATCTGTTTAAAATCGTAGTTTTCGTTGAGCTCGGCGCGGCGGCGCGGGCGGGGAAGGGTGATCGGGATGCTGGGGCCGAGCGTGGCGCGCGGGCCGGCGGTGAGCGGGATGACGCGGTCGGCCATGAGAATGGCCTCGTCGGGGTCGTTGGTGATTAGGACGACGGTTCGTTTGTCCTCCTCCCATATTTGCAGCGTCTCCTGCTGGAGTTCTCCGCGGGTGAGTGCATCGAGCGCGCCGAACGGTTCGTCCATGAGGAGAATGCGCGGGCTGGTGGCGAGCGTGCGGGCGACGCTGACGCGCTGGCGCATGCCGCCGGAGAGTTCGCTGGGCTTTTTGTCGCGGGCGCGGGTGAGCTTCACCATGGCGATGTATTTCTCGATGTGCTCGCGGCGTTTTTCGGGCGACCAGTCCGGGAAGAGGTGATCGACCGCAAGTGCCACGTTTTCGAATACAGTGAGCCAGGGCAGCAGGGAGTAGTTTTGGAAAATCAGTCCGCGATCAGGGCCGGGACCGGTGATCGGTTGTCCTTCGAGCGTAACGGAGCCGGTGTCGGATTTGACCAGGCCGGAAAGGAAGTTGATCAACGTGCTTTTGCCCGCGCCGGAGTAGCCGACGATGGCGACGAACTCGCCCTCGGCGATGTCGAGGTTGATGTCGGTGAGGACCTCGGTGCGGGTGCCGCCGTTCACGTAGGTCTTTGAGGCGTTTTTGATTTCGAGAAAAGACATGAGGAGGAGGCGTTGAGGGATCAGTCCGCGAGGTTGTGGAGCTCGAAGCTGCGGGCGTAGGCCTCGGGTTGGGCCGGATCGAAAACCTTGCCGTCGAAGAACGTCTCGGGCCCATCGGGCGGGCTGAGGTCAACGACGCCGAGCTCGCGCAAGGCCTGGGCGTGCAGATCGGTGCGGACGACGCGCGCGGCGACCTTGGCGTAGTCGGGCGCTCCGTAGTGGAGGCCCCAACGGCGGAACTGCGTCATCATCCAGATGGCGTGGCTGAGGCGCGGGCGGTTGGCGCTGCGGCGGGCGAAAGTGACGGGACGGTCGCTCGTCTGCACGCGGCCGTCGCCGTATTCAGTTTTCCCATCGAGGCGGGAAAGAATCCATTGCGCGTCGCAGTTGAGGTATTCGGGGCGTGCGAGCAGTTCGGCGGCTTCGGCGTGGTTGGCGGGCTCATCGAGCCAGGCGCCGGCCTGCTGGAGGGCTTTGAGCGAGGCGATGACGGAGCGCGGGTGAAGCGCGGCGAACTCCTCGGAGAAGGCGAAGACCTTGTCGGGATGATCGGGCCAGACCTCTTGCGTGGTGATGGCAGTGTAGCCGAGACCTTCGGCGAGAGCGCGGGCGTTCCAGGGTTCGCCGGCACAGAACCCGTCCATGCGACCGGCGCGCATGTTGGCAACCATCTGGGCGGGCGGCACGGTGATGAGAGCGACATCGTTGCCTGGATGGACGCCGCCGGCGGCGAGCCAGTAGCGCAGCCAGAGGGCGTGGGTGCCGACGCGTAAGGTGTGTCCGAATACAAGCGGCCGGCCGGTGTCGCGGCCCTCGATCGCGGCGGAGCGGAGCGCTTTGGCGTTGTCGGCGACCTTTCCTTTGTAGCGCGCGTTGAGCGTGATCGCCTGGCCGTTGCGGTTCATCACCCAGGGGATGATCAGCGGCTTTTGGTCGCCACCGAGAAGGCCGCAACCGGCGGCGACGGGCATGCCGAAAAGCATCTGGGCGCCATGGGCTTCGCCGCGGTTCAGCGTGTCGCGAAGAGATGTCCAACTGGTTTCGCGGCGGAGCGTGACCTCGATGCCGTGATCGCGGAAGAGACCTTTGGCGAGGGCGACGATGAGCGGAGCGGCGTCGGTGAGCGGGAGGAAGCCGAAGGTGAGCTGGGCAACTTCAGGGGAGCCGCCCTCGCGGAGATCGCCCGAGCCTGCTCTCGCGCGGTGGGAAACCGTGCGGGACGATGCGACGCCGGAGCCGGAGTTGCTGTGGGCGTCGTAGTTGGAGGAAAGTGAATTCACGGAGGACATCAGGCGGTCTTGAATCGGCGTTCGACGACGCTCATGAGCCGGTCGAGGATGAAACCGACGATGCCGATGGTGATAATCGACAGGATGATGTGTTCGTAGATGAGCGAGTTGTACTCCTGCCAGAGGAAGCCGCCGACGCCGGGGCGGCCGGTGAGCATCTCGGCGGCGACGATGACGAGCCACGCGATACCGAGGCTCAGGCGGAAGCCGGTGAACATGTACGGGAGCGTGGCGGGAATGAGGATTTTGAAGAGAGTCTTGGTGCGGGAGAGTTTCAGCACGCGACCGACGTTAAGATAATCCTGCGGCACGGCGCGGACGCCGACGGCGGTGTTGAGGACGGTCGGCCACATGGAGCAGATCGCGATGGTGAAGAGCGCGGCGAGCGTGCCGGTGTCCTTGCCGGCTTCCATGAAGATGATGTATCCAAGCGGCAGCCACGCGAGCGGTGAGACGGGGCGGAGCACCTGGATGATAGGGTCGAACATTTTCGCGAACGTCGGCGAGAGTCCGAGCCAGAAGCCGATGGGCACGCCGACGACGAGGGCGATGGCGTAGCCGACCGCGACGAGGCCGAGAGACATGAACGTGAAGCGGAGCATGCCCTGGTCGAGTTCGCCGCGCTTGGCCATCGGCTCAACGATGTAGGGACGGCTGGATTCCCAAGTGTCGGCGATGTTGGGCAGTGCTGGAACGAGGCCGGTGCGCTCCTCGTTGATGACGTTGCCCTCCTCGTCCTTGGTGACGACTTTTTTGCCCGCGATCAGCTGCCAGCCGCCCATGACAATGAGGAGGCCGAAAATGGGGAGGACGATCCAGTCGAGTTTGAATTTTTTCATGTTTAGTCGGCGCGGAGCCTTTGAATTCTGATGTGAGTGATGGCGGCGGAGAGCAGCGCGACGCTGAGCGTGATGAGCGGTGAGAGAATGGTTTTGATGACGACTCCGGTGGTGACCTCGTTGTGGAGCCAGTGATCGCCCTGATTGAGGGCGGCCTGAAATAAACCGACCGAGAGTCCGATGGGCGCGGCCCGGCGCCAGACTTCTCCACACGCGAGCGCGTGGAGAAGGGACGGGGAGCGTGGCGATTTCGGGCTCACGATCGCGGGACTCAGCCCTTGAGGTTGTTAATCGCGAAGCTCTTGGCGTAGGCCTCGGGATTAGCGGGATCGAAGGTGATGCCGTCGAAGAGCGTCTCGGGTGAGTTATCGAGGCCGCCGTGGGTGACGCCGATTTCCTTCATCGCTTCTTCGTAGATATCGGTGCGCATGACCTTCTTCGCGACGCCCTCGTAGTCGGGCGCGCCGGCGACCATGCCCCAGCGGCGGAACTGCGAGAGGAACCACTTGGCGTATTTGGGTTGTGGATAGTTGCAGTTGCGGCGGCTGAAGTGCATCGGGAACTCGTCCTTCACGCTGCGGCCATCGCCGTAGTCGAGTTCGCCCAAGAGGCGGCCGAGGATGATTTCCTTCTGGCAGTTGATGTAGGTGGCGCGGGAAACGATCTCGCACTGCTCGGGGCGGTTGGCGGGATCGTCGAGCCAGACGGAGGCCTCGTGGAGAGCCTTGAGAACGGCTTTGACGGTCTTCGGGTTTTTCTCCGCGAACTCTTCGGTGAAGGCGCAGACTTTTTCGGGATGGTCTTTCCACATGTCCTGAGTGGTGACCGACGTGAAACCGATCTTGTCGGCGATGGAGCGCGCGTTCCACGGCTCGCCGACGCAGAAACCGTCCATCTTGCCGATCTTCATGTTGGCGACCATCTGGGCGGGCGGAACGGTGATGAGGGAGACGTCTTTATCGGGATTAATGCCGCCGGCGCCGAGGTAGTAGCGCATCCACATCGCGTGCGTGCCGGGAGGGAACGTCATGGCGAAGGTGAGCGGCTCGCCGATTTTTTTAGCCTGATCGACGAAGGGCTTGATGGCCTTCGGGTCGGCGCCGACCTTGCCCTTCCAGTCGGCCTTGAGGCTGATGGCCTGGCCGTTGCGGTTCATGAGCCACGGAATGATCATCGGTTTCTTGGGCGAGCCCTGCAGGCCCATCGTGGAGGCGAGGGGCATGCCAATGAGCATGTGAGTGGCCTGGATGGCACCGGTGGAAAGGTTGTCGCGGATAGCAGCCCAGTTGGCGCCCTTCGTAACCTTGGAGTTGATACCGTATTTCTTGAAGAGGCCTTTTTCGTGCGCGATGACGATGGGAGAGCAGTCGGTCAGCGCGATCATGCCGAAGTTGATGTCGGTCGTCTCGGGCGCTTCGGACACGGAACCGGCGGTGGAGGCCCAGCTGCGGTTGCCGAGCGCTCCGAAAAGCGCGGCGGCGCCGAGGCCGGCGGCTCCACGGGAGAGGAACTGGCGGCGGTTGAGCGAGGCAGAGGATTTTTCAGACTTACGAGGGGACGAGTTCATGCGTGGTGTGTTTAGTGGCTTGACGAAAAAGATCTTCGCGGAAGAGGCGGCCGGGCAGGGTGGCGTCGGCGGCTTTGGCGGTGAGAAGGCCGGCGTCGATGAGCTCGGCCTGGAGCGAGGCGGCGCGGGCCTCGGTGGGAGCGTTGGCGCCGTTGCGGTGAAAGGTGACGAAGTCGGGGACTGTCTCGATGCGGTCATGGCCGCAGTCGAACTGGCCTTGCAGCGCGGGGAGGATGACGCGCGCGGACTGGTTGATATAGGCGGGGCCGGAGAGCAGTTGGGCGAGCGGCTCGCGATTCGCGGGTTCGTCGCACCAGATGCAGGCCTCGACGAGCGCGTTGATGAGCGAGTCGTGATCGCGGGCGCGGGAGAAGGCGAAGCGCTCGGTGACCATGAGCACTTTTTCCACGCAGTCGGGCTGCATGGCGGCGCTCCATGCGGGGCACCAGCCGGCGCGTTCGCGGACGGCGAGAGAGTTCCACGGTTCGCCGGAGCAGTAACCGTCGATCGTGCCGGCGGCGAGGTTGCGGAACATCTGCGCGGGAGGCACGACGACGATGCGGACATCGCGATCGGGGTTGAGGCCGGCGGCGCGCAGCCATGAGCGCAACATCAGGTGATGTGACGAGAACATGAATACGACGCCGAAGGTGAGCTTGCGTTCACCGCTGCGGCGGCGGGCCTCGTCGCGAAGATCGGACGGAGTGCGGATGCCGGCCTCCCAGAGGCGTTCGGAGAGCGTGAGGGCGTTGCCGTGGAGATTGAGGACGAGCGCGGTGAGGACGGGGCAGGGGACGGAATCGAGGCCGAGGCGGGTGGCCCAGAGCATCGGCGCGGGCGCGTGAGCGGCGTCGAGTTCGCCGTAGATGATCTTCTCGCGGATGGTGGCCCAACCCACTTCGCGGCGGAGTTCGACCTCGATGCCGTGCTTCGCGAAGAGCCCGCGTTCCTGCGCGACGACGAAGGGCGCGGCATCGGTCAACGCGAGGAAACCGACGCGTAATGGACGGGTTCCTTGAGTGCCTGATTTTGTGGATACGGCGGGCATGTTAATGCCTCACCGGTTAGCGCAGCTCGTGCCACCCGTGCCATGTGGCGCGATTACTGCTCTTCAAACATTTCATCAGGATAATGAAACCAGCTCATCCATGAGGACCGTCCTCGACAGCCGACAACTACTCGCCTTCTCAACCGTCGCGCGGCGCGGGAGCTTCACGCTCGCGGCCAAAGACCTCTATCTCACGCAATCGGCGGTGAGCCATGCGATGAAGGCACTTGAGGAAGAATTGGGCTGCCGCCTGCTCGATCGGGTGGGCAAGCGCGTGCTGGTGACGCAAGCGGGGGAGCAGTTCCTGCGGCACTCGGAAAAAATCCTCCGTGAAATGGAGTTGGCGCGGACGGGGTTGGACACGTTGACGAACTGGGGGCACGGCCGCCTGCGCGTCGGTGCGAGTACAACGGCGTGCCAGTACATCCTGCCGACGGTGTTGCGCGAATTTAAGCAGAGCTTCCCGAAGTGCGTGATCAAAATAGCGCCCGGCGATCACGGCGATCAGCTGGAGTTGCTTCGCAGCAATCAGATCGATCTCGCGATCATGTTGGAGCCGGTGGGCCACGCCGAGTTCACCTTCGTGCCGCTGTTTGAAGATGAATTAAAGTTCCTCGTGGCGCCGCTGCATCCGTGGGCGCAGGCGGGGCGCGTGGATCGCGAGGCGCTGCCGGAGGAGACGTTGATCTTGTATAATAAAAACAGCTACACGTTCCGACTGGTGAGCGATTACTTCCGCGAGGAGAAGCTCTCGCTCGCGAACTTCATCGAGCTCGGCAGCATGGAGGCGATCAAGGAGCTCGTGAAGATAGGGCTCGGCGCAGGCGTGATCTCGCCATGGATCGCGCGCGGTGAGTTGCAGAGCGGAGCGCTGGTGTCGTTCCCGCTCGGGAAGCGAAAGTTGAAGCGCAACTGGGGTGTCGTGCATCTGCGTGGGCGTCGGCTGCCGCTTGGCGAGGAAACCTTTGTCGGGCTGTGCCGCACGGTGACGGAGCGGTTTGGCGATTGATCGGTGGGCTGGCGCGGTTTTGCCCGCGCCGCGCCGTTGCGGTGGCGGCAAGCCGACTGACGCGCCGGAGTGGCGGGCGCACAAAAAAACGCCACCGGTGAGGGTGGCGTTTTCAAAACTGGTGCAGCCGTAGGGAGTCGAACCCCAAACCTTCTGATCCGTAGTCAGATGCTCTATCCAATTGAGCTACGGCTGCGTGAAAGGAGGCGAGAAAAAGCAATGATTCCCCGGGAAGTGCAAGAGATAATTTTCACGTTTTTGAAGGACGAATACGACGCGGGAAAGGCGCTGGAGGTTCCTATTGTCAGCGCGAGCCGGCGGTGCACGATGCGACGGCATCTTGGGACTCCTCGACCGGCATATTTTCAAAAATGTGTTCCTGACGTGCCTCGGCGCGGTGGGTTTTTTCACGTTCATCATGGCTGCGGCCAATGCCTTGAAGGATCTGATCGGGCATTTTCTGGCCGGGCGGCTCTCGGTGGGGACGATGTCGGAATTATTGCTGTGGCTGCTTCCGTACGCGGTGATGTACGCGCTGCCGATGGGCATTTTGTGCGGCGTCCTGCTAGTGCTCGGGCGGATGTCGGCGGAGAGTGAGATCACGGCGATGCGGGCGGCGGGTCTGGGGCTGGCGCGAATCGCGCGGCCGATTTATGTGCTCGGGGCGGCTGGCATGGTCTGCGCGCTGTTCGTGAATCTTCACTTCATGCCGCTGGCGCGCGTGAAGTACAAACAGGAGCTCCTGAGCGCGGTGCGGACCGATCCGAAGCTGCTGCTGGTGCCCAAAACGTTCATACGCGATTTCCGCAACATGGTGGTGTACGTGGGCGAGCGGCACGAGGAAGTCGTTAAAGATGTCTGGATCTGGCGACTCGACGCCGACTCGCGCGTGATCAGTTTCTTGAAGGCGGAAAGCGGCCGCATCGAATTCGATGAAAGCGACAACAGTCTCGTGTTCACCGCTCAGATGGCCGTCATGGAAACGAGGGATAATGACGCGCCGGAAGATTTTAAGAAGATGCCGACGGTGGCGCCCTACGAGAGTTCGAGCCTGAAGTTTCCTTTGGACAAGCTGTTCGGGCAGCGCGTGATCAACCGAAAGCCGGACTGGCTCACGCTGCCGGCGTTGCTGGGCGAAATCCGAAGGCTGAATACGCCGGAGCCCGGCGGCGATGAGGCCGCGCGCCTGCAGGCGCTGACGAAGCATCGCATCGTGTTACAGGACAAGCTGGCGAAAGCGGCGGCGGTGCTGGCGTTCGTGTTGGTGGCGATTCCGCTGGGGATAAAGGTGTCGCGGCGCGAGACGTCGGCGAATCTGGTCGTCGCGGTGAGCCTGGCACTCGCGTATTATTTTCTCTCCGAAGCGGCCAAGTGGCTCGAGGGTTATCCGCAGATGCGGCCAGACATTTTGCTGTGGTTGCCGAATCTGATTTTCGTGTGGCTGGGCCTGCGGTGGATGAAGCGCGTGCAGAGCGCGTGAGGCAAACCTGTGCGCCAAGCGCGGGCCGACGGCGACGAAGCGCCACCCTCCAGGGAAGACGGTATATGAAGAT
>CAMLSH010000016.1 GCA_946482625.1 uncultured Opitutaceae bacterium | reverse complement strand
GGATTAAATTTCTCCGAGGCGCACGCAGGCGACTTCGCGCGCGCCGTTGTCGGCGGGGAAAAGCGGAGGCACGGCGGCCTTACATTTTTCCACGGCGAACGGACAGCGGGGATGAAAGGCGCAGCCCACGGGTGGGTTGATGGGCGACGGCGGATCGCCGGCGAGGACGAGGCGTTTGCGGCTGCGCTCGACGTCGGGGTTGGGCGTGGGAATCGCGCTGACGAGCGCACGCGTGTAGGGATGCGCGGGGCGTTCGATGACATCGGCGGCGGGACCGAGCTCGACGATTTTTCCGAGATACATGACGGCCACGCGATCGGAGATGTGTTTCACGACGGAGAGATCGTGTGCGATGAAGATGAGGCTGAGGTTCATCTTGCGCACGAGTCCGGCGAGGAGGTTCAGGATTTGCGCCTGAATGGAGACGTCGAGGGCGGAGACGGGCTCGTCGGCGATGATGACCTTGGGATTGAGCGCGAGCGCGCGGGCGATGGCGATGCGCTGGCGTTGGCCGCCAGAGAACTCGTGCGGGTATTTTTGCATGAATCGCGGAGCGAGTCCGACGAGCGTCATGAGTTCGGCGACCCGCGCGGGAACGTCGGCGGGCGGGCAGACTTTGTGGACCAGGAGCGGTTCGGCGACTGTAGCGAAGACGGTCATACGCGGATTCAACGACGCGTAGGGGTCTTGGAAAACCATCTGAAGATCGCGGCGAACGGCGAGAAGCGCTTCGTCGGTGCCGCTGGTGAGATTTTTCCCTTCGAGAATGACAGTGCCGCCCGTCGTGGGCACGAGTTGGAGAATGGTGCGGGCGAGGGTGGATTTGCCGCAGCCGGACTCGCCGACGAGGCCGACGACTTCACCACGTTGGATCGTGAGCGAAACGCCGTCCACGGCTTTGACGGTGCCGACCTGACGTTTGAGAAAACCCTGAAGGATCGGGAAGTGGGTTTTGACGTCGTGAAGTTCGAGAATGGGGTCGGACATGATCAAAGGATTTCTCCGGCTTGGACGCGCAGGCAGGCGTGGAGGTGGCCTGGCTTCTCCTGAGCGAGTTCAGGGTGCTCAACGTGGCAGCGCGCGGCGGCGAATTCGCAGCGCGGGGCGAAGGCGCAGCCGGGTGGGAGCTTGGAGACGTCGGGCGGGAGGCCTTGGATGGTGTAGAGCTCGGTGCCTTTGGGTTGGAGGCCGGGGATGGAACGTTGAAGGCCGCGCGTGTAGGGATGTTTTGGATCGTAGAAGAGTGTGCGGACGTCGGCGGTTTCAACGATGCGGCCAGCGTACATGACCATGACGCGATCGCAGAGACCGGAAACGACACCGAGATCGTGCGTGATGAAAATCACTGCCATGCCGAGCTCGCGTTGCATTTTTTTGATGAGCTCGAGGATTTGAGCCTGCACGGTTACATCGAGGGCCGTGGTGGGTTCGTCGGCGATGAGCAGCTCGGGTTTCGTGATCAACGCCATGGCGATCATCACGCGCTGGCGCATGCCACCGGAGAATTCGTGCGGGTAATAATGGATACGTTTGGCGGCGTCGTTGATGCCGACGGCCTGGAGCATTTCGAGGCCGCGGGCGAGGGCGTCGGCTCGAGTGATGTTGCCGTGGATGAGGAGCGGTTCGATGAGTTGCTCGGAGATCCGCATGTACGGATTGAGCGAGGTCATCGGGTCCTGGAAAATCATGGACACGCGTTTGCCGCGAATGGAACGGGCCTGAGCGGGCGTGCAGTGAAGGAGGTCAACGCCATCGAACATCGCACGGCCGCTGGCGATGCGGCCCGGGGGCTGCGGGATGAGGCCCATCAACGAGTAGCAGGTGACGGATTTGCCGGAGCCGGATTCGCCGACGAGGCCGAGGGTTTCCCCGCGTTCGAGATCGAAGCTCACGCCATCGACCGCACGGTAAATGCCGCTACGGGTGTGGAAGTGAGTGCGGAGGTCTTGGACGGAAAGGAGCGGCACGAGTGAACGAATGAAAAGGTGTGAGAACGCGGGAGAAAGGAAAAGTGCCGAGGTGTAGGCGTCGTGAAAACGTGGTGACGGAGGTTTAGATTTGCACGGCGGGTGTCGGATTGGGCAGGGACTGTTTTAGCGTGGCGAACACCGTCTCGGGCGAAAGTTTTTCTAGCGAGGCGCCGCCGGTTGGCGGGCAATCGGGCGGTTGCAAAATGACGTGGGAGCCGGAGAAAACCGGGCCGGTGCGCACGGGATTCGTCGGGCCGAAGAGGGCGATGAGTGACACGCCGAGGAGATTAGCCAGATGCATGCCGCCGGTGTCGTTGGTGACGAGCACGGTGCAGCTGCGAAGTTTTTCCATGTAGGCGGGGAGATCGGTGCGGCCGGCGAGGTTTTGCACGCGAGATTCGGAGTGACCGGCGGCAATGGCGTCGGTGATGGCGCGGTCGTTGGCGGTGCCGAAGAGCAGGATCGTCGCGTCGGGATGGGCGCTGAAAATGGCTTCGGCGAGCGCGCGCCAGTGGGCGACGGGCCAGCGTTTCTCGGGAGTGTTTTCGGAGCCGGCGATGAAACCGATGATGGGCGAAGGGCGAGGGGCTAGGGGCGAAAGGGGGAGGGGGGAGCGGTCTGCGGGGAGTTCGAGGCCGAAGTGGCGGAAGAGGGCTTCCCAGAGTTCGAGTTGGTGATGGTGGCGTTCGTCGAAATCGGCGGGGACTTCGTAGCGGTGGGAGAGAAGCGGGCGGCGGCGGCCGGACTTCACCAGACCGAAACGCTGGCGGCAGCCGGTGAGCCAGGCTTCGAGGTCGCCCCGGACGGAGTGTGTAAGAACCAAATACACGTCTGGGTAGGCGCGGCGGAGTTTTCGGAAGTGGAAAAAATATTTCCAGTTGCGCGGAGGCAGGGGCAGGAGTTTGTCGGCGAGGCCGGTCTGTTCCAGCAGCGGGAGGAATGTGGCTTTGGCGATGAAGGTGATCTCGGCGTCGGGGCGGGATGCGCGTAGTGCACGAAGGAGCGGAACGGCCATCACCACATCGCCGAGCCAGTTGGGGAGACGGACCCAGAGCCGGGTTTTGCGCGGCGGCGTGGTGTATCCGCGCGAGGCGAGGTCGGAGGCGAAGAGATTGCGCTTGGATTCGAGGCGGAAACGCTTTTGCGGGATGTCCTGGTGGCGCCATCGGTCGTGGCTCCAGAGCCAGGAGGCGCAGAGGTCGTCGTCGGTCGCGAGCGCGGTTTCGAGCCAGCGGTTGAGTGCGAAGGTGGCGCCCGCAGCGGTGCCGTCGTAGGCGATTTCGGTGAGCTCGAACTGCACGCGCCAGAAATCGAGGCGGCGCGGATAGAAGGTGATGATCTTCGCGCCGGAGCGTTCGGCGAGCAGGCCGGGAAGTTCCGTCGTGGAGCACACGCGGCCGAGAAGCGTGGTGAGCGCGCCTTGGGTGCCGGCGTTTTGGTCGAAGAGAATGCCGACGGTGCCGTTGCGTTTGAGAATGCGGAAGGATTCGGTGAGGCCTTCCTTTCGCGAGAGCAGTTTCATCCCGTGACGTTCGCGGGTGGATTTCACCCAAGCATCGGCGGTCGGGTTGTCGAGCGGACGAAAAATCACGCCGAACTCGCGCAGCGGCACGGGCAGGAAAACCGCCAGCCACGTGAGGCTTTCCCAGTACGCGATGTGCGGTGTGGCGACGATCAGCGGATGCGGTGTGGCGTGATGCTGGCGGAAGCAGGCTTCAACGGGAGACGTGATGCGCACGATGCGGCGCAGGCGGGCTTCGCCGAGATAGGGGCTGGCGAGCGAGATGAGCGCGGTTTCGAAAATGCGACGGCTGCTTTTGCGGGCGAGGCGGCGATGCCAGGCGGCGGGTTTTTCCGGAAACGCGTGATGAAGATTGGAAAAGACGAGCCGGCGGCGTCGCGGAGAAAGCAAGAGGAGGAGATCGCCGCAGAGTGCGGTGAAGGCGCGGAGCAGGCGCTCGGGCGTGTGTGCGATCAGCCAGCCGGAGATTTGTAGTAGAAGTTTAAGCACGCGAGCAGTGGAACGCCGGACGGTGATCGCGGTTGAGGCGATTAGCGTTTGATTTTGCCGAGGGAAACTTCATCAAACGGAGCGTCACCGCGGTTAAAAGCAGATTCTGCGGCACACGTTTTTCATGGTCGAACTTCTTATCATCAAACCGTCCTCTTTGGGCGACATCGTTCACGGCCTGCAAGTGGCTGCGTCGATCAAGGCTCAACGGCCGGATGTGCGCATCTCCTGGATCGTGCGCGACATCTTCGCGGCGTTGGTACGGCAATGCGAGGCGGTGGACCATGTGTACGTTTTCAAGCGCAGCGGAGGGGTCGTGGGCTTCCTAAAGTTGATGCGCGATGTGCGTCAGACCAAGTTTGACTACGTGTTCGACATGCAGGGCCTGCTGCGCACTGGACTCATGACGGCGCGGGCGAACGGCGTGAAAAAAATCGGCCGCGCGGATGCACGCGAGGGTTCTGGCGTCTTCTACAAAGAGAGGGTGGAACTGCCGCCGTCGGGCCGGACGAGTCACGCGTTGGAGATTTTGCTGCAATTTTTGCCGGTGCTCGGCCTGAAGCCGGAGCTGGCGGGCAGTCTGAAGTTTCGCGAAGTCGAAGGGCTCAATTTGAGCCACATCGAGGGACGCGGCGGTGTGCAGCCGGTGATTATGTTTCCCGACAGCCGCCGAGCCGAGAAACGCTGGCACGGCTTCAAGGAGTTGACGGAGTTCATCGCGCGCGACGGATCGGGCCGGAAAGTCGTGTGGGCGGGAAACAACTACATCGATTACAAGGACGCGCTGACGGAGACGCAGTTTCTCAATCTCACGGGCAACACGAGTCTGATGGCCTTGCCCGCGCTCGTGAAACGCGCCGGCTGGGTGATCTCGAATGACAGCGGTCCGATGCATCTGGCGGCGGCGATGGGCGTGCCGACGCTGGGGATTTTCGGTCCGACCGACCCGCGGCTTTACGGGCCGTTTCCGCTGACCGGCCCGACCAACCACGTCGTGCAGGCGCCGATCGGAAACCTGAAACTGCTGTCGGCGCGCGAAGTTTATGCGCGGTTCAAGCGACTCGACGGGACGCGCGTGCGGACGGCGCATCCGTTCCCGTTTACGCAGCGGGGATTTTGAGCGGGCGGTGCTGAGGGGGCGCGGAGGGGTGGGCGCGAAGATTTGGCGTGAGTTGGTGCGGGTTAGTGGTTTCGCTGCCTTTTTCCCATGCTCGATCCCAAACTCCTTCGTGAATCGCCCGACGTCGTCCGTGCGGCGATTGCCAAGAAACACCTCGACGTCGATCTCGATGCCGTGCTCGCGCTCGATGCGTCGTGGCGCGTGTTGCTTCAAGAAACCGAACAGCTCCGCGGCGTGCAGAAGGCGGCGAATAACGACATGGCGAAACTGCCGAAAGGATCGCCGGAGTTCGTCGCCAAGGTGCAGGAGATGAAGGCGGTGTCGGCGCAGGTGAAAGAGCGCGAAGTTCAACTCAAGGAGACCGAAGAGAAGTGGAAGCAGGCCGTGCTGGCGCTTCCAAACATCCCGCATAGCAGCGTCCCGGAAGGGCGCACGCCGGAGGAGAATGTGGTGTTCGCGACGAACGGAGACGTGAACGCGGTTTCGGCTCACGCGAAGGCGCATTGGGAAATCGCGGGCTTCGACCGGTTGTTCGATTTTGCACGTGGCGCGAAAGTGACGGGCGCGGGGTTTCCTTTCTATGTTGGCGATGGCGCGAAGATCGTGCGGGCGTTGCTGCACTTCTTTTTGGATGAAGCCGGGAAGAACGGTTACCTGGAGGTGAATCCGCCGATTTTCGTGAACGCGGCGAGCGCGACTGCGACGGGACAACTGCCGGACAAGGAAGGCCAGATGTATGAAACGGCCGACAAACTTTACGCGGTGCCTACGGCGGAAGTGCCGCTGACGAATTATCTGCGCGACGAGATTTTGGATGAAGCGGCGCTGCCGGTGTTGCGCTGCGCGTACACGCCGTGTTTCCGCCGTGAAGCGGGCAGCTACGGCAAAGACGTGCGCGGGCTGAACCGGCTGCATCAGTTCGATAAAGTCGAGCTGCTGAAGTGGGTGCACCCAAGTTCCAGTTACGACGAACTCGACAAACTGCGCCTCGATGCCGAGCGCTTGTTGCAGAAGCTGGAGCTGCCGTATCGCGTTCTGTTGATGTGCGGCGGCGATCTGGGTTTTGCGCAGTGCAAGAAATACGATCTCGAAGTCTGGTCGGCCGGGCAGAAACGCTGGCTGGAAGTTTCGAGCTGCTCGAACTTCGAAGCGTTTCAGGCGCGTCGTGCGCAGATCCGTTTTCGGGCGAAAGGCGCAGAAAAGCCGGAGTTGGTTCACACGCTCAACGGCTCGGGTCTCGCGGTGCCGCGCGTGCTCGCGGCGATCTTGGAAAACAATCTTCAGGAGGACGGCCGGGTGAAAATCCCGGCGGCGCTCGTGCCGTATTTCGGCAAGGAGTTTTTGAGCTTCGCCTAAGTGGCGAACAGTGCCCGCGGCGTTTTTTTTGCGCTAGAACGAGGGAAAGCGCCGCGCGATGTCCGAACCCACGCTCAACTGGAGAGAGTTGCCCACGCTGTTTCCGCGCTCCGCCTTGCATCCGGCGGTGATCGCCCGGGCCGATAAAGTTGCGGCGGAGAAGCCGGAGGGATCGTGGTGCGTGGCGTTCTCGGGGGGCGCGGATTCACTGGCGTTGCTTTTGACCCTGTGGAGTCACTGGCCGGAGCGGCGCGATCGGTTGGTCGCGCTGCATTTTAACCATCGATTGCGCGGCGAGGAGAGCGATACGGATGAGGCGTTTTGCCGCGAAGTGTGCGCAACGCTCGGGATGGCGATTACTGTCGGAGAGTGGCGGGAGGCGCGTGCGGGCGTAGGTGAAGCGGCGGCGCGCGCGGCGCGGTTGGCGTTTTTCGCCAAGGAGATGACGGCGGCGGGTGCGAGCGTGCTTTGGACGGGCCACCAAAAAGAGGACATCGCGGAGACGTTGCTGATGCGGATCGCGCGCGGGAGCGGATCGGCGGGACTGGCGGCGCCGAGACCGGTTCAGACTCTGAGTGACGGACGAGTTTTTTTGCGGCCGCTGCTCACGCTCACGAAGGCGGAGATCGTGGGGGCGTTGCGTGACGCGGGTGCGAACTGGCGTGAGGACGCGAGCAATGCGCTTGGCGATTTTTTCCGAAACAGGGTGCGTCATGAAGTCGTGCCGAACTGGCGGGTGGCGGCAGAAAACGACGCGCTAGCGGGTGCGGCACTGACGCGGGAGCTGCTCGAAGAAGACGACGCAGCGTTGACGGCGTGGCTGGCCGAGCTGCTGCCAGAAAGTGGATACGATCGGGAGACGCTGGACGTGCGCGGGTTGACGGGCCGGCCGAAGGCGTTGCTGCGGCGGGCCCTGCGGCGGTGGCGCCCGCTGGCGGCGTTAGCCCGGGCGGGATTTGAGGAGGTGCTCTCTCTATGCGAACGCGGGGCGGGGCGGGTGAGTGCGGGCGATGGGGTGGTGGAGCTCGCGGCGGGCGTTTTGCGATATTCCTCGAACGATTCCGTGGGGAGCGCGGAGCCTTGCGCGGAGATTGGCTTGAGTGACGGGGTGACGCTCTTTTTGCCGGACGGCTCCGTGCTGACGATGAGGCGGGTCGTGTTTGAAGGCGCGCTGCGCACCAGAATTCTCGCGGGTGAAGTGGATCCAACCAGCGAGGCATTCATCGCTGAACCGTCGGCAGCGGTGCGCGTGCGCAGATGGTGTGCGGGCGACCGTTATCGGCCGCTTGGGGCGCCGGGCTCTGCAAAACTGCAGGACCTGTTTGTGAATCGTAAGATTCCGGCTGCGCGACGTATGACCCTGCCGATTGTTTTTCAGGAGAACGGTGGCATCCTGTGGGTTCCGGGACTTCCGCCTGCGGAAGAGTCGAAAATTACGGGTGTCAATGTAACGGGCCTTCGTTTGACTTATGAAACTGGAACCTACACGGTCCCCCTCTAGTCCCTACGAGTAAATGTCTGACCTCAAAAACGAAAAGAAACGCCGCCCTTTGAAGAGCCTGCCACCTGAACGTTTTCAGCCGAAGGTTCTTCTGATCTGGCTGTCCATCGCGGCAGCCGTGCTGGCATTGTTTTTATTGAATCCAGCGCGTTCCGGTGCCCCGGCGGAGATTAAAATCCACACGGTGGTCCAACTGACGGCGGAGAATAAAATCAAGTCGGGCGAAATGCGGCCCGACCAGTCCTCGGGACGCGATCAGTACGTCATTCGTGGCGAAGCGACCGAACCTCTTTTTAGCGATGGCATGGACGGCAAGACTGCGAAATTCGTGGCATCCGGCCGTCTCACCGAGGCGAATCACGAAAAGCTGCAAGCCTCCGAATTGTTTAAAGAGCTGCCTCCATCGACCTGGCTCTCGTCGTTGGCGTCTCAGCTGATCCCATTTATCCTGATCATCGGTCTGCTTTATTTTCTCTTCGTGCGCCAACTGCGCAATGCAGGCCGGGGCGCGCTCAGTTTCGGTAAGAGCCGTGCAAAACTCCTCACGCGTGATCGCGACAAGATCACCTTTGCGGATGTCGCGGGTTGCGACGAGGCGAAGGAAGAGGTCAGCGAAGTAGTCGAGTTTCTAAAGGAGCCGAAGAAGTTCACGAAGATGGGCGGCAAAATCCCGAAGGGGATTCTGATGGTCGGTCCTCCTGGCACCGGCAAAACCCTGCTCGCCAAGGCGGTAGCCGGTGAAGCGGACGTCCCGTTTTTCTCCATCAGCGGCTCGGACTTTGTGGAAATGTTTGTCGGTGTCGGCGCGAGCCGTGTGCGCGACATGTTCGAACAAGGCCGCAAGAGCGCGCCGTGCTTGATCTTCATCGACGAAATCGACGCAGTCGGCCGCCAGCGCGGGGCGGGGCTCGGCGGTGGTAACGACGAGCGCGAGCAGACGTTGAACTCACTCCTCGTTGAGATGGACGGTTTCGATACGAACGAAGGCGTCATCATCATCGCGGCGACGAATCGTCCAGACGTGCTCGACAACGCGCTGCTGCGCCCGGGTCGTTTTGACCGCCAGGTGTATGTGGACCTTCCCGACATCGTGGGCCGCGAACAGATTCTTCGCGTCCACGCCCGCAAGATCTCTCTGTCGGACGACGTGGATCTGAGCGTGGTCGCACGTGGCACACCTGGACTTTCCGGTGCGGAACTGGCGAATCTCCTCAACGAGAGCGCGCTGCTGGCCGCACGACGCAGCAAGAAGAAGGTGGAGATGATCGATCTCGAAGATGCGCGCGATAAAGTCCTCTTTGGCCGGGAACGCCGTCGCGTGATGGACGACAACGAAAAGAAGATGACGGCCTGGCACGAAGCGGGACACGCAGTCGTCCAAGCCGTGCTCGATGACGGCACGATGCCGGTTCACAAAGTCACCATCATCCCTCGCGGACAAAGCCTGGGCAGCACGACGTTCATTCCGAGCAAGGATATTCTTTCGCGCGGCAAGAAGAAGCTTCTCGACCAAGTTGCCATGGCGATGGGCGGCCGCATCGCGGAAGAGCTCGTCACGGGTGACTTCACGAACGGCGCTTACGGCGACATCAAGCAGGCGACCAAGATCGCTCGCGCGATGGTCTGCGATTACGGCATGAGCGATCTCGGTCCTATCGCGATGGGTGAAAACCAAGACACAGTCTTCCTCGGTCGCGATATCACCCGTTCTCAGCACATCAGCGAAGACACCGCGCGCCGCGTGGATGCGGCCGTTTCGGAGATCATCAACGGCCAATATCGCCGTGCTCAGCAGATCATCACCGAACACCGCGCCGCGCTCGACAAGATCGCCCAAGCCCTGATCGAGCATGAAACGATCGAGGGCAAACATGTCATGGAAATCATGAAGCAGGGCGAGATCGTCTCGCCGATTGTGCGCGAGTCACTGTCGCCCAAGGCCATTGGCAAGACGCCTGACAAAAAGACGCATGGCAAAACCGCTCCGGAAGATCTCGGCGGCCCGGCACCGGCTCCTAATCCGGCGTGAGGATTGAAGGCTGATCGCACGCGCCCTTGGGCGTCGTGACATTCTCTTCGAGGCGTGGGGTAACTCCCGCGCCTTTTTTGCGGAGTTGATCCCCGGGGTCTCCGAAGGTTGTTTCACCCGTCCGCTCACTGCGGCGACTACGCGGCCCGTGATGAATGAAAGGGGCGGCTTTCGGGGGCTCCCGGGTCGGCGACTCGGGTATTACCGCAAATAGAGGCGGTGCTATCGTGGTGCTTGCGCCGAGTTTACAAATCCACCTACCTTGCGCCCTCCATGAAAAAAGCGCTTATCACAGGTATTACAGGTCAGGACGGAAGTTATCTCGCCGAACTCCTGCTGGCTAAAGGTTACGAGGTCCACGGCGTGATCCGCCGGGCTTCGACGTTCAATACAAGCCGGATAGATCACCTGTACGAAGATCGCACGATTCAAGGAAAACGGTTCTTCCTCCATTTCGGCGATCTCGCGGATTCGGTTCAGATGGTGAAGCTGCTGTATCAACTGCAGCCGGACGAAATCTACAACCTCGGTGCGCAGTCTCACGTGCGGGTCTCCTTCGATATTCCCGAGTACACGGGCGACGTTGTGGGCGTGGGCGCCGTGCGTATTCTCGAAGCTATCCGCGAAGCCGGCTTGGTGAAGAAATGCCGTTTCTATCAAGCTTCCTCGTCCGAGATGTTCGGCAAGGTTCAGGAGGTTCCCCAGACGGAGAAGACGCCGTTCTGGCCTCGCTCGCCGTATGGCTGTGCAAAGATGTATGCCTACTGGCTGACCGTGAACTATCGCGAGTCGTACAATCTTCACGCCTCGAACGGCATTCTCTTCAATCACGAGTCTCCCCGCCGCGGCGAGACGTTCGTCACTCGCAAAATTACGCGCGCAGTCGGCCGCATTAAAGCCGGCATCCAAGACTCGCTCGTGCTCGGTAACCTCGATGCGAAACGCGATTGGGGCTATGCGAAGGAGTACGTCGAGATGATGTGGATGATGCTCCAGCAGGATCAGCCCGACGATTACGTCGTGGGCACCAACGAGACGCACAGCGTCAAAGAGTTTTGCCAGGTGGCTTTTGCGCGCGTCGGACTCGATTGGGAGAAGTACGTGAAGTACGACGCCCGTTACGAGCGTCCCGCCGAGGTCGAGTTGCTCATCGGCGATCCGGCCAAGGCGAAGAAGCAGCTCGGGTGGGAACCAAAAGTGCGGTTCAAAGAGCTGGTCGAAATCATGGTCGATCACGATCTCATGCTCGCTCAACGCGAAGCGCAGATCGCCAAACTCCCTCCCGTCTAAACCTTCTGCCGCCCGGTCGCTCCCGCCGGCTTCGGCCACGAACGGCTGCGGGTCGGGCTGGGCGCATTTGTCATGAAACTCTTTATCGCAGGTCACAATGGCATGGTCGGCGGCGCGTTGGTGCGCCGCTTTCAACGCGAGCCGGGCGTCACGCTTTTGCTACGTACGCGGCGCGAGCTCGATCTGACGTCGCAGGCCGCTGTCGAGGCGTTTTACGCGGCGGAGAAGCCGGATGTCGTCATCATGGCGGCGGCGAAAGTTGGCGGCATCCACGCCAACAATACTTACCCGGCTGATTTCATCTACGACAACCTGATCGTTGCCGCTAACACGATCCACAGTGCGTATCGCAACGGCGTGAAGCGCTTCCTCTTCTTAGGCAGCTCCTGCATTTATCCGAAGCATGCGCCGCAGCCGATGTCCGAGGATTGTCTGCTAACCAGCGTGCTCGAGCCTACCAACGAGGCCTACGCCATCGCCAAGATCACCGGGCTGAAGCTCTGCCAGTATTACCGCAAACAATACGGCGTTCTCTTTCACTCCGGCATGCCGACGAATCTGTACGGCCCGGGCGACAACTATCACGGGCAAAACTCCCACGTGTTGCCCGCCCTGATCCGCCGGTTCCACGAGGCGAAACTCGCCGGCCTGCCCGAAGTGGTGGCGTGGGGCACCGGCAAGCCGATGCGCGAGTTTCTCTACGTCGACGACCTCGCCGATGCCTGTGCGTTCGTCCTTAAACTGGATAATCCGCCCGACTGGGTGAACATGGGCACGGGTACCGATGTGACGATCAAGGAGCTCACCGAGACGGTCGCGTCCGTGGTCGGTTTTCCCGGCCGTATCGCGTGGGATTCCTCCAAGCCGGACGGTACCCCGCGAAAGCTGATGGATGTTTCCCGACTCGCCGCACTTGGTTGGAAATCCCGGATCGGGCTGCGGGAAGGCGTGGAAAAAACGTACGCGTCGTTTCTCGCCGAACAGGCTGCCGGCACGCTCCGTTCCTAGACTCAGGAGCGCCGCGCCGCGGTTAACCGGTTGGTCAACAACGCGGTGGCGGCGCTCGGTCGTCCCGGCAGAACGCAGGGGAGAACTCTCCCCGGCGCAGGACGGAAGCGCGGATAGGCCGTCCCGAGTTTTTATGCTCAAGGACGGTGGGCATGGAGCCGTTGAACCTGTTAGAAAGTTGTTAGGTTCACTCCACGTCCATGCTACCCGACACCGACGACGCAGGTGAACTGACCCAGTCCAGCAGTCCAGTCAGTCCGCCCGCCGCCAGTTCTTCCTTGCCGGCTTCCGGTTCGCCCATCGCGTCCGGGCAGCGTTGGCATGCGTATCAGATCGGCGACGCGATACGGTGCGATGACGGCTGGGCATTTCATGCGGTTAACGTCGGCGCACTCGAAGACGTGTGCATCTACGTTCGTCCGATCGATGACGGGCGAGCGGCGCGGGCGGAGGCGTGGGCGAAACTTCAAAATGGAAAATACCCCGGGCTGATCCAGGTTTTCGAAGCGGTCGAAGAGGACGGTTTCCGTTTCGAGACGACGCAAGTGCCTCCGGTGGCCACGTTGCGCGAGTGGGCCAACACGCATCAGGCGAGCCTGGACGATGTCGAGTCGTTGGTGCGACAGCTGGCCGCCACCATTCAGGCGGTCCATTCGGTCGGGGTCGTTCACTGTAACTTGAACCCGGATACGATTCACCTGGTGGCGGGTGACGCTGGGTTGAAGGTGCTGATCGGCGGGCTGGACCGGGTGACGTTGTACGAACAGCCCGGGCTCGTGCCGCTTCCGGTGAATCCGCTCTATGCGCCGCCCGAGGCCGCGGGATTGACGAAGCACCGGGCGGGGCCGGGCCTGCGCGCGTGGGATTGGTGGTCGATGGGGCGCATCATGCAGGAGCTGGTGCTCGGTCAACCGGTGCTCGGGCTCGTGCTGGGGCGCGATGTTTCGAAGATCACACCAGAGCTCCACGCGCGGGCGGAGGCGTTGCTGCTTGAGCGCGATGCCGCCGGTCCGAAAGCGGGCGCAATCGAGAAAATGCCGCCGATGAGCGACGACCTCGCGAGTCTGTTGCGGGGATTGCTCTCCAGTTCGCGCGACGGGCGCTGGGGTTGGCGCGAAGTGCAGGCGTGGTTGAAGCGTGAGGCGGTGCCGGATCGCTACGAACTCACGCGCAACGACAGGCTTTTTCTCTGGAAGGACCAATCCTTCACGGTGCCCGAGGTCGCGGCGTTTTTTAGCGCGGAGGCGAACTGGGCGGCGGGCGTTGAGCAACTTTTCGACGTCAAAAACCCCGCGAGCTTCATCGCATTTGTCACTCGCGAGCCGGAGCTGGTGGGCGTTCAGGAGCTCCTCGATTCACTGCGCGATTTCATGCAGTTGCCCGCCTGGCGGGAGTATCCGGTTGAGGTGGTGCGAACGGTGATCGCCGCAGCTTCCTGGCTCCAGATCGGTGAGGAGCGTCAGCCGCTGCTGCTGCGGGGAAAGCGCGTGGATGCGGCGTTGCTGCGCGCGTTGCTCAAAGCGGAGCCGCTGGCGGAAGGGCTGGCACTCGTGCGGGCGATGATCGCGCCGCCGTTTGTGCAGTTGATCACGTCGCGCGATCCGGCCACTGCGCGGCTGCTCTCGGTGGTCTCCGCCCATGTGACCGAGGTCATGGCGGCGGCGGAGAAAAAGGAATGGTTGCACGCGGGCGATCAGCCGGCGATTGCGCGGCTGCTGTCGTGCGCGATGGAGGGCGAAGTCGATCTGGCGCGACAACGCGAGGAACTCAAAAAGCGTTTCGCCCGCATCCGCGATCCGCAGCTGGAAACCATCTTCAAGGCGCCGAAGTCCAAACACCGCGAGCTGATGCTCCTCGCGTTTGCGGCGGGCGATCCGGAGCGCACGGGATTCGTGACGCACCTGGATTGGAGCCGGGAACGATACATGATTCTGCGGGAGCGCGGCGAACGCCTTGCGGCGAAACTTTTCTGGCTTCAGCTGGAGCAGCTTCTGAAAACCGGGCCGCTCGTCTTTTTCCGCTGGCCGTGGGTGATCGGCATCTGGGGCGGACTGGCCGCGCTGGTCGGTTTGCTGGGACCGCCGCCCTGGGGCGTGGTGATGGGACTCGCGCTCGCCGGAATGCTTCTCGGGCTGCGCGTCGGGCTGTGCGCTTCGCAGCGGGCAAACGTACTGCGGTATTCGCACGATAAACACGAGCCGTGGACGCTTCGTTCACGCGCGGACCGGTGTGGACGTGAGGCGATGGCCGCGCTCCCTGGGGATGTCTTGCGGACGCCGGCGCAGGTTTCGGCAGAGCTCGCGGTCATCAACCGCGAGATCATCGGTCTCCCACTGGAGCCCGCGCCCGAAGCTGTGGCGACACCGCCGGGTGTTCTGCTCGGGCGGCTCGGCTCGGCCTCGGGCTGGTTGTTGGTGATGGGCGTGCTCGGATGGACGGGCTGGTCGCATCTGCCGGCATCGGTTCCCACCAGCGTCGAAACAAAGCAGGCGAACTCCGGCGTGCCGGGGATCTCCAATCCCACGCCGGCGGACGACAAAAAGCCCAAGATCGTGCTGACGGCCGAAGAACGTTTTTTCAGCGATCCGCGTTCGGTTTATGCGCCGTGGAATTTCGAGGAGCCACTCAACGCTCCTTCGTTGCCGGTTCGTGGATACGCGAAGCCGACGGCGGAGCAGGTGGCCACCGCGTTGATCGACGGCCAGAAACTGCTGGCGCCTTTCGCGCCGCAGACGGCGCATGGAGTCATCGCGATTCCGGTGCCGACGAGCACGGAGCCAGGAATCATGCTCTATGACGTGAAGCGTCGGATGCTCGTGGAGCGGAGAATTTTTAAGCTGGAACAACTGCCGGTGGACGAGCGTTCGTGGCACGAACTGAACCGGCGGAAGGTCCTCTATCTCGGCGAGCCGCCCGCGTTGAGTCTCGAAATGTGGATGGACCCGACGGCGACGACCGCGGCAAATCAGGGAGATCCCGCGCCAGTCGCTGAGCCGGAGCCTGTAACGCCAGCAGTGCCCGCCGAGCCGTAATCGGTGGGCGTTGGCGTTTATCTGGCCAGAACGCCGCTCGTCACCGCGTCGTCGATCATCTGGCGCGCGTGCTCCCAGAGTGCGGTCGAGCCGTGGACGATGTGCTGGTTGCGCGCGATGACGCGGTCGCTGGTCACACCGTGTTTACGCCACGCGGCGCCTTCGGTGAGGCAGTTGAGCAACATCGGTTGGAAGCGATCCACGGCGGCGGCGAATCGGGCTTCGGGCGTGGCGCGTTCTTCAAACTCGTCCCAGAGCGCGCGGAAGTCCGCGGCTTGATCGTCGGGGAGCAGCCCGAAGATGCGGTCGGCGGCGCGCGCTTCGCGCTCGTGCTGATCGGCCATGCGCGCGGTGTCGTAGGCGAAGGTGTCGCCGGCGTCGATTTCCACGAGATCGTGGATGATCACCATTTTCAAAACGCGCAGCACATCGAGCGGCTGGTGGTTGCTGTGTTCGGCGAGGACGATGACGAGCAGCGCGAGGTGCCAGGAGTGTTCGGCGTCGTTCTCCTGACGGCGGCTTTGCGTGCAGAGAGTCTGACGGAAAATCTCCTTCAACTTATCGACTTCGGCGATGAAACGAATCTGCCGGGACATGCGGTCGAGGTTCATGCCGGACGATGGGCCGGCGATGGCGCGGCTGGCGAGCGAGGAGTGGCGCCGGAGGATGCACCGGGGGCGCGGATCTCGCAGGAGACGGCTTGAGCTTTCCGTGAACGAACGCCGCGAGCGCGAGCGACAGGAGCATCACGGCCGTGCCGAGCCAACGTCTGGCGGGCGTCTCGGCGAAAATTTCCGGGAAGGCGTGGAGCCCATATGCGACGACGACGTGTGTACCAAATACCGTCAATGAGGCGCTTCCGATCCAGGCGAAGGGTCGCCACGAAAAGACGCGCGGATGGCGTGAGACCGCCAAGTAGGCGAGGTACACGATCAGCGCCGTATCCAGTAAGCGGAGCGGGGCGAAATTGTTCTTGTTGGTTAACGCGCTGAGCACGTTTTCCGGAAGACCGGACGGGATGAATCCGTGGCGGACCGAGAAAAGCGCGGCGGCGAGGACGATCAAACCGGTGAGCACGGGCTTGGATGGCAGATCTAAAACGTGGGTCGGGGTGGCGCGCATCGGTGGGTGGCTCGAGATGCTGCTGCGCTGTTGCGATTCTCGGTGTGCCCACCGGTGGCCGAAGGCCAGGCCGACGACGTAGATCGCCTGCCAGGCTGCGAGATTGAAGGCGCCGGTGTTGACGGTGCCATTGTCGAACGGCGACCGGCCGCACAACACGTTCGCCGCAGCCCAGAGGGCGAGACTCGCGAAGACGAGCGTGGCGTACCGGCCGCGTTCGCACAGGCGCAGGCACCACGGCGTCGCCAGCAGGAGAACGCAGTACATCGGGAGAATGTCGAAAAGGCTGGGTTGTTGCACGAGGAGCGGTCCGGTGAACAGCGACAGCCCCGGGTGGTGGAGAAACGCTTCAGGTGTGTTGAGCGGAAGCGCACCGGCTGAAAATCCCACGGCCATGAGTCCCGCGAAAACCAGAAGATAGGAGACGACATGCCAGCGATAGAGCGTCACCGCCCGCCGCCGACAGCCTTGGCGAACGGCGGCAAATCCCTCGCGCAGCCAGGTGCGTGTGTACACGTAACCGGCCATCAGCCCGGCCATGAACACGAAACCTTCGGCGGCGCTCATGAAGCCGAACGGATGATCGGTGACGCGGTGCAGATCGCTCGCGATGTGGTTCACCGCCATGAGCACGAGCAATAGTCCGCGGACGGTATCGATATGGAGGAGCCGCCGGCGACCCGGCGACCGGACGGCGTTTGCAGAGTGGTCAGACGGATTGGAGGAAGTGTGGTGCGAGAGGGCGGCACAAGTCATGAACTGCTCTTTGGCTGGAGCCGTGCCGCGAGCGCCGAAGGTCGCATTTTTCCCGCGGACGATTTTCGAACCTAACAGAGAGGCAGGGAATTGCGTAAATGGAGCGGCCGCGGACGAAAGCCTTCGTATGTGTTCCGTTCATCACCGGCGGAATTTTCGGTGCATATCGCCGTGAATGAAGTGCGCGATCTTGCGATTTTCCGGTTTGCGAAAAGCGGCGGCGCTCTTCGGAGGCGCGCGGTTCTTTGCATCCCTTCGCGTTGTAACCTTTTCCTTGCTCCGGCTGCGGGCGGCTTGTTCGCTCTCCGCTCCTTTTCCATGAAAATCCTAGTCGCCGATAAGATCTCGCCCAAGGGAGTCGAATACCTGCGCCAGCAGCCAGGTTTTGAAGTCATCGAGGCCTACGGCTCTTCTCCGGCCAAGGTGCTGGAGCTCGTCAAAGACGTGCACGCCATCGCGGTGCGCTCTGAGACCAAGATCACGGCGGAGGTCTTCGCTGCCGCGCCTCTGCTCAAAGTCGTTGGTCGCGCCGGCGTCGGCGTGGATAACGTCGATGTCGAAGCTGCCACGGAGCGCGGTGTCGTCGTGATGAACACGCCCGCGGGCAACACGATCGCCACGGCGGAGCTCACGTTCACGCATATCCTCAACGGTGCGCGTCCCGTCACGCAGGCAGCCGCCTCGATGCGCGCGGGTCAGTGGGACCGCAAATCGTTCAGCGGTTTCGAACTTTTCAAGAAGACGCTCGGCATCGTCGGCATGGGCCGCATCGGTGGCGAAGTCGCCAAACGCGCGCTGGCCTTCGGCATGCGCGTGCTCGCGTACGATCCCTATCTCGCGCCGAGCCGCGCGAAGGCGATGGGTGTTGAGGCGGTCACGTTGGAGGAACTCCTTCCGCTGGCCGACTACATCACGGTCCACATGCCGCTCACGGATGAAACCAAATACATGATCGACGAGGCCGCTCTCGCGAAGTGCAAGAAGGGCGTGAAGCTCTTCAACTGCGCGCGCGGCGGTATCATCAAGGAAGCGGCGCTCATCGCCGGATTGAAGAGCGGTCACGTCGGTGGCGCCGGTCTCGATGTGTTCGAAGATGAGCCTCTCGCGAAGGACAGCGAGTTTCGCGCGCTGCCCAACGTGGTTCTCACACCGCACCTCGGTGCGTCGACGGCGGAAGCGCAGGAATCGGTCGGCATCGAAATCGCCGAGCAGATCGCCGATGTGCTGAAGCACGGGGCGGTGCGCAATGCGGTTAACATGCCGTCGATGGACGCCGCCGCGGCCAAAATCCTCGCGCCGTATCTCGATCTTGGCACGAAGCTGGGAACGCTCGTGCAGCAGATCGCGCCGAAGCAGCTCTCGAAGTTGCGAGTCATCTATCAGGGCCGCGTCGCGGAGCTCGATGTGAACGCGATCACCCGCTCGGTGCAGCACGGATTCCTCCGCCGCATCAGTGGCGACGGCGTGAATGCGGTCAACGCGCCGGTGCTCATCCAGCGTCTGGGTCTGGCGTTCGAAGTCGTGAAGAACAACGACGCGGGCAACTACTACTCCGATTTGATCGAGGTCGAGGCGACGGCAGGCGACGGCACTGTGCACAGCGCGCGCGGAACGCTCATCGGCAAAACCAACGAGCCCCGCATCGTCGGCATCAATGGCCGTGAAGTTGAAGTCGCGGCGGTCGGTTCGTTGCTGGTTCTCGAAAATCTCGACAAGCCCGGCATGGTCGGCGCGGTCGGCACGCTGCTCGGTCAGGACGGCGTGAACATCGCGGACATGTCGCTCTCGCGTCTCACGCCCGGCGGAACGGCCTACATGGTCGTGGGCGTCGATCACGAGCCGAGCGAGAAAGCCCGGGCCGCGATCAAGGCGAACGACGCGATCAAGATGGCGAAGTTTGTGCAGCTCTGATCGCGCGGCATAGTTGCTCTGCGACGATTTGAAATAAAGACCCGCGCTGAAAGGCGCGGGTCTTTTGTTTGTTGGAGGTAGGAAAATCCGTTCAGCGTGTCGCGTTGGGCAGACCCGGGAGGGTGACGCGGTAGACGAGGATCATGCTGTCGATGTTGTCGTCGGCTTGGTACGAGCGGCCGTCTTGAAAACCGCGCGTGGTCTGGAAGTCGTTGTCGTTGCCGACGAGCAGGAAGAAATCGTCGGGCTTCGCCGGATCGAGCGCCGAAGCGAGCGTGAGCGCTTCCCATTTTTCGGAAAGGTTGGTGGCACCCGAGGAAGGGCCGTTCGAGAGCGCGAATTTACGCAGCTCGGCGCCCTCGTTGATGTCGATGAACGGAGCGACCTCGGCGGCGACGATGTTAGTCGCGAGCACACCGCCGGGCGCGACAGGCGTGGTTTGCGCGTGGG
>CAMLSH010000015.1 GCA_946482625.1 uncultured Opitutaceae bacterium | reverse complement strand
ACCGGCATTTATCGCCTCGATCTTTACCAGATGGATTTCAACGCCCGGGTCTCCCCCTTCGAGTTGAGCCGAAATCCCCTCGCCTCCGCCGTTGACCTCGTGCTCACCCCGTTCACCAACATCCTGGAGCTCAAACTCGCCGGCAGCATCGACCAGCCCCGTTGGCGCTTCGCCTACGGGCCCAGCAGTCTCCTCCGCAGCCTCGCGGGGAAAAAAGACTTCGAGGAGCCCGCCTCAACGCCCTCCCCCGCTCCGTCTACCCAACTTCAGCCCCCGCCCTCACTCCGCCGTCGCTAAGTCTCCCCCCAAAAAGCACGTTGCCCGAGCGCCCGCCGCTGCCTTACTCCGCCTTACGCGCCAAGCCGATGGTCCAGCTCAAACTCCCCGCCGCGATTCCGTGGCCTGAAAAAATCTCGCGCGTCCTCGCCCTCACGCTGCTCGCCTTGAGCGCGTTCGTCCTCGGCGGCTGGTGGTTCGGGTTAGAACCGCTCGTCCGTTGGTTTCCCCGCGCCGCGCCCGTCGACCCCGGCACCGCTTTGGGCATCCTCATCTTCTCGATCGCTCTTCTCGGCATCGAACTCGGCTGGCTCGCCGCCGGCTTCGTCGCCCTCGCCGGCGGCCTCCTCGGCCTGCTCACCGGCCTCGAAAACGTTTTTTCCATCCAGCCGTGGTTCGATCTGTGGCTCTCGCGCGACCATCTGGGCAGCATTCCCACCGGTCGCATGGCCGCGGTCACCGCCACCACACTGGTCGTCGCCGCCATCCCGCTCGTCTGGCTCGTTTCACCCAGGCCCGCCCGCCACCGCACGCTCACTCTCGCACTCGCCGGTTCGCTCGTCATCTCGGTCGGCTTCGCCACCCTCGTCGGCCACGTCATCAACATCCCCACTGTGTATCGATGGGGCGGCGACACCATCATCCCGCCCGCCACCGCGATCCTCCTCTACCTGCTGGGAGCCGCCCTCCTCGTGCTGGCCTGGCGCGAGCACCAAAAAATCCGTCACGGCATCCCCTCGTGGATCACCGTCCCCGTCGTCATCGCCTCGACGACCCTCACGTTGATCCTCTGGGCCGGCCTTCGCGAACGTGAACGCGTCTACCTCGGCGTCACCACCCAGGCCGCCATCAACAACTTCGCCAGCACCCTTACCGGCGAGTTCGCCCGCATCGGCACCGCCGTCGAACGCCTCGCCCGCCGCTGGAGCGAAACGCCCGATCTCCCCGCCTCCCTCCGCGAAGCCGACGCCCGCGCCCTCATCGAGGAGGTGCCCGCCTGCTCCAGCGTCGCGTTCATCGACAGCAGCCTCCGGAGCCGTTGGACGTATCCCGTCCGTCAGCACGACATCCAGCCAGGCCTCGACCACGGCGCCGTCCCCGCCCGCCTCGCAGCGCTCGAACTCGCCCGCGTGAAAAACTCCCCCGCAGCCCTCTCCGCGACCCTCGCGACCCGCCCTCCCGGGTTCGCCGCTTACGCGCCTGTCCACCACCAGGATAGCCTCACCGGTTTCGCCAGCGCCGAAATCTCCTACCGGCGTCTCTTCGATTCCCTCGAGCAACGTTTCCAACTCGGCCACACGTGGGATTTCTCGATCCAGCTCGGCAACGAAACTCTCTACGAAACCAACCACACGCCCTTGGGGGACCACCGGCTTGAGTCAGTCTTCAGCATCGCTGGCCGCCGCTTCCGTATTTCCATGAGCCCTACGGACGACCGCCTCGAACGCGGGCGCCGCCACTTCCCCGAACTCGCCCTCGGCGCCGGCTTCGGCATCACGCTTCTCCTGGGACTCAGCGTCCACCTCGCCCGCGCCGCCCGCTCCAGCCTCCACTCCGCCCGCCTCTCCAACCAGCGCCTCGTCGCCGAGAACGACGAACGCCGCCGCGTGGAGGAGAAACTCAAGCTCTCCGACGAACGCCTCCGCATCGCCCTCGACGCGACCCACATCGGCATCTCCGAATGGAATCTCGCGTCCAACGAACTCTATACCAGCCCCGGCCTGTGGACCCTTCTCGGTTACAAACCCGGCGACATCCCCGCTACCCCCCAGGCGTGGACCGGCCTCATCCATCCCGAAGATCTCCCCGCCTACCGCACCGCGGTCGAACAACAGCTCTCCGGCGCCCTCACCTTCATCGATCACGAGTACCGCGTCCTCACCGCCACCCACGAATGGCTCTGGTTGCACGCCCGCTCGAAAACCGTCGCCCGCACCTCCAGCGGCACGCCCGCCCGCATCATCGGCACCCTCCAGGACATCACCCCGCGCAAGAAAGCCGAGGAAGCCCTCCGCCTCAGCCAGGCCGCCACCCGTAAACTCTCCCTCGTCGCCGCCAACACCGACAACATCGTCATCATCGCCCGGCCCGACGGCGCCGTCGAATGGGTCAACGGCAGCTTCGAACGCGTTCTCGAATACAAACTCGCCGACGTCGCCGGCCGCAGCCCAGCCGACTTCATGGTCGGACCCGACACGAACCCGCGCGCCCTCCGCCGTATCCAGACGGCCATTGCACGCGGCGAAGGCATCAGCACCGACCTCACCAGCTACTCCAAATCCGGCCGCAAGTTTCACCTCCACCTCGAAATGCAACCCGCCCGTGACGACGACGGCCGGGTGGAAAACTTCATCGCCGTCCTCGCCGACATCACCTCCCGCGTCGAGACCGAACACAACCTCCGCCGCGCCAAGACCGAAGCCGACGCCGCCTCGAAGGCCAAGAGCGACTTCCTCGCCTCCATGTCGCACGAGATCCGCACGCCCATGAACGGCGTCATCGGCATGACCAGCCTCCTGCTCGACACCAAACTCGACCACGAACAACGCGACTACGTCGGCACCATCCGCACCAGCGGCGAAGCCCTTCTCACCATCATCAACGACATCCTCGATTTCTCCAAAATCGAGTCCGGCAAAATGGAGATCGAACGCCTCCCGCTCGAACTCTCCGTCTGCCTTGAAGACGTCCTCGACCTCCTCTCCGTCCCCGCCTCCGCCAAAAAAATCGAACTCGCCTACCACATCGAAGACGACGTCCCCGCTTGGATACAAGGCGACGCCACCCGCCTCCGGCAGATCCTCGTCAACCTCGTCAACAACGCCGTCAAATTCACCCCCGCCGGCAGCGTCGCCGTCACCGTTCGCCGCCTCCCCGCGACTACCGTTTCCGCCACCCATCCCGACGCCCTCACACTGGAATTCTCCGTCACCGACACCGGCATCGGCATCCCCCCCGACGCACTCAGCCGCCTCTTCCGCCCCTTCACGCAAGTCGACTCCTCCACCACGCGCAAATACGGCGGCACCGGCCTCGGCCTCGCCATCTGCCACCGCCTCTGCACCCTCATGGGCGGCGAGATCCGCGTCACCAGTACGCCCGGCGCCGGCTCCACGTTCTCATTCACCCTGCTCACCGAAATGATGCCGGTCCCCCCCGGCTGGGGCCTCCCCGAAATGCCCGCCCGGCTCAACTACGGCCCGGTCCTCTGTTTCGACAACAACCCCATTTCCCTCCGTCGCCTCCAGACATTTCTTCACTCGTGGGGCGCCCGCCCGCTCTGCGTCAACAATCCCGCCGACGTCCGCCGGGCACTCGACGATGAAATCCTCCCGGTCGCCGTCATCGTCGATCTCGAAGCGGTCTCGCGCGACTCCCAGCGCGATCTCCGCGATCGGCTCATCGCGAGCGAAATCCCCATTCTCCTCCTGACACCTCCCGGACTGAGCGCCGTGCAACTCGAAGCCTTCGCCGGACGCCGCGCAACCGCCACAACCACCAAACCCCTGCGTACGCCCTCGCTCGTCCGCGGCCTTCAGTCGCTCTTCGGCGCCACACCGGAAAGCATTCCTCCCTTCGCCAGCGCCACCGCGGAACGCCTCCTCGCGCACGATATCCCGATCGACATCCTCCTCGCGGAAGACAACCCGGTGAACCAAAAAGTTGCCCTCCGTTATCTCGAACGCCTCGGCTACCGTGCCGACTGCGTGAGCAACGGGCTCGAAGCGCTCAACACGTTGGAAGCGCGCCCCTATCAACTCGTGCTCATGGATCTTCAAATGCCCGAGATGGACGGCCTCGAAGCCTCCCGCCAGATCCGCCGCCGCCTGCCGGCCGACCGCCAACCCAAGATCATCGCCCTCACCGCCAACGCCCTCCAAGGCGACCGCGAGCTATGCATCTCCGCCGGTATGGACGACTATATTACAAAACCGGTGAAGCTCCACGAGATCGCCGACATCATCCGCCGCCTCTTCGGCCCGCCTCAGAATTAAGGGCGTCGGCGAAATTTGGAACACCTGTCTTCGGACTTGACGGAGAATAGGTGGAAAACCCTACTGGTCGCGGCGTGTAGTCACGCTTGGCGCTTCTTCCCCCAATTCAACTCCCCTCGGTTTGCTTCCCCATCGGACACGAGTCCGGCTCCTTTTTCGACTTTCTCACACCCGCGTGCGTTGGCACCGGCCCCATTTCTTCCCCGCGAAGAAAAACAACAGACACCAAACCATGATAACTACACATAAAGCCCCATCCCTAGCCGGCCTGCTAAGCCGCTGGATGGGTGTTTGCACCCTGGCAGTCCTGACTGCGCTCGCTCCCGCGCTGCGCGCTCAAGGCGGCTCCACCGGTACCGTCACAGGTACTGTTCTCGATAGCACCACCGGCCGATACCTCGAAGGCGCTGAAGTCTCTGTTGAGGCAGAAGGCGTTTCCCGTCGCACAAACTCCGAACGCGGCGGCGCTTTCACCCTCACCAACATCCCCGCTGGCCCGCAGACGCTCATCGTCTCCTACCCCGGACTCGATTCGAAGTCAGAGTCGGTCACGGTCATCGCAGGACAATCGGTCGCAGCCTCCGTCTCGCTCGGCGCTGAAACCGTCATGCTCGAAGCCATGACCGTCTCCACCGCCAAGGAAGGCATGGCTCAGGCCCAAGCTCTCCAGAAGGCCTCCATCCAATTCAAGCTCGTCGCCGCCAGCGACCAGTTCGGCCCGGTCAGCGAAGGCAACGTCGGCGAATACCTCAAATTCCTGCCCGGCGTCGGCATCGACTATACCGCCAACGACGCCCGCGGCGTCAGTCTCCGCGGCCTGAATACCGCCTTCACGGTTGTCACCGTGGACGGCACTCCGATGTCCAGCGCTGCGTCCGGCGAGGACTCCCGGCGTTTCGAGTTCGAGCAGATCGCGATGAATAACGTCGAGACTACCGAGTTGTTCAAAACGGTCACCCCGGACATCCCGGCCAACGCCACCGGCGGCTTCGTCAATTTCGTGACCAAAAGCGCCTTCGACCGCAAAGACGTGAGCATCCTTTCCTACGACGTCTCCCTCGTGGTCCCCGACTCAAACTTCTCCCTGAGCAAAGAGAGCGGCACCTGGGGCAAGGGCGAACACTTCGTCATTCGTCCCGCCGTAGAGCTGAACTACGCTCGCCGCGTCAGCGAAAAAGTCGGCTTCAACCTGAACTACCGCCTTTCGGAAAAGTACGACGATGCACCCCGCACCGAGTACACGTGGCTGCTCACGGGCAACAGCGGCACCTCCTTCGCCAATCCCAAGCTCCAGCAGTTCCAGCTCCGCGATGAACAAAAACTCACCCATCGCGAAGCGCTGGCATCCAAGCTCGATTACCTGATCAGCGATCGCACCAAGCTCATGATCGTCGGCCAATGGAACTGGTACGATCTCACCTTCACCCAACGCGGTCCCGTATTCAATCTCGGCACCAACCAAGCCGTCACCGGCGGCGGCGGTAACACCGCACTTTCTGGCGGCACGGTCGCCCGGGTGAACAACTCGATCCTCCAACGCAACAAGTACGGAACCACCCTTCACCTCAACACCACGCTCACCCACGAGTTCTCCAACGTGTCCAAGGCGTGGATTTCCGGCTATTGGTCGAACGCGAATAGCAAATACCGCGATACGACCAAAGGGTTCGTCGCCGAAGCGATCGCCAGTCTGACCGGCAACCCGACGATCGGCGTCAATAATGTCCTCACGCAGCGCGTCCCGACGATCACCCTCGGCGGCGGTTCGGTGCCTCTGGACAATGTTCGCGATCTCTCGAACTACACCTTCTCGTTTGCCGGTAATAACAGCAACCTACGCTCTCGCCCGTTCACCGCCGAAGACGAGAAGAAGGGGTTCAATGCTCATTACAGCTACGATCTCGATGAATTCTTTGTCCCGCTGAAGTTCCAAGTCGGTACCGCCTACGACCTCACCGAACGCTATACCAACCGTATGGCTATCCGCGGTGCTCCGAGCACCACGGCCAGCAACATCGGCGCACTCGCCGACTCGGGCTACACCGACGATGTCGGCTACGGTTTCGGTACGTTCGAGACCTTCGATGTCTACAAGCTATACGACACCTACGGCCAGCAACTCACCACCGTCCAAGAGAACTTCGATCGTAACTTCGACGAGAAAAACCTCGCTGGGTATTTCCGCGCCGACGCCAAACTGACCCAGGATCTTCTTCTGGTCGGCGGCGTTCGTTGGGAAAAACGCGAGATCGAAGCCCGGTCGCAAAACCGGCACGTCGCCAACTCCCGCCCAGGTAAAGCCGAACTCGAGTACGACAACTTCTACCCCTCTGCCTCCGTCAAATACACGCCCTCATTCCATAAACCGCTGGTCGTCCGCGCCGGTGTGAGCCGTACCGTCGGTCATCCCGACTATTCGGAACTCCTCGTCACCGCCACGGCCCCCGGCGTCTCCGGAACGGACGGCACAATCACGATCCCCGACCCCGACCTGAATCCGTATTTCGTTAAAAACTACGACATATCGTTCGATTATTACCTCGGCAACTCGGGCGTCGTCGGTCTCACCGCCTTCCGCAAAGAGCTGAAAAATTTCATCACCAATCGCGCCGCAACCACCGACGAGCGCAATGAAATCTTCCAAGCCTACGGATTGACGCCCAGCGAATACTCCACGGGCTCCGTGACCATCGCCACCAATGGCAAAGGGTCTGAAGTGGACGGCATCGAGTTGAGTTACGCCCAGCGTTTCACCTTCCTGCCCGCCCCCTTCAATGGACTCAACGTCCAGGCGAACTTCACCACGCTCGACTACGATGGCGATGACCTCGCCACCGAAACAGCCCAAGGCCGCAACGCGATCACCAAGTCCGCCAACTTCATTGTCGGTTACCGCATCAAAGGCGTCAGCTTCACCAGTTCCACCAACTGGACCGATGATGTCCAATGGGACCCCGTCCAAGGCTCGGGCTCTGCACAAAACCTGCGCTACAAAGGCGACTACACCACGACGAACTGGAAGTTCGAGTACAGCTTCAGCCGCCGGTACTCGGTATACTTCAACATCAACAACGTCTTCAGCGAAGCACGCGACGACTATATCCGCGGCTACGCTCCTGAAAACCGTAACGTGGTCCTCCCTTACCGCTACACACAGTTCGGCGAGCCCTACTACACCATCGGCGTTCGCGGCACGTTCTAACGTGTATTCGACAAGCTGAGTCGTCGTACTCTTCTCGCAAAGGCCCGCCGGGTACTGGCGGGCCTTTTTCATGCCCGCGTCTCGCCGTCCGCGCCATCCATCAGCCTGACGGACCGCATAAAATCCACTCCTTCAGCGGGCAAACACCCGACACCCGACGCCGTTAAACGTCTTTCGCCAAAAGCGAGATCTCCTCCGCCCACTCGGAATCCCCCACAAGATTCTTCATCTCCATAGGATCGTTCTCCAGATCGAAGAACAGCCAAGGCGTGCCATCCGCATTCAACACCAGCTTTCGCGTCGGCGTGCGGACTCCCCGCCACACGCGGTCACACTGATGCGGTAATGCCACGACACTGGGCATCGAGATCTTCGCCGCACCCGCTCCCGTAGACAAAGGTGTGCGCACGCGTTCTGCCTCCACGTCTCGCGACACCCTCCGCCCGTCGTCCGCCGTCACGTCCCGCTCGCGCACCGCCTCCGTCGAGCTCTCCGCAAACCGCAGCGTCATTCGCCCCAAATCCACAAGTGACACCGCCTCTTCGCACCGCCGGCCTTCGTAGGCCAGCATGCTTGCACGCGCTCCGCCGCCTCCTTCGCGCGATTCCCTGCCGCCCGCCGTTTTCACCAGCAACGGCACCCGCACCGCCTCTTCGTGCGGCCATCCTTTTCGAAACAACCCGTGAGCCCCGTGCATGTCCCCGTGCACCGACGTGAACACCACGACCGTATCCTCCCACACTCCGCCCGTTTTTAGTTCCGCGACCAACCGCCCGATCGCCGCATCCGTCGCCTCGATGTGCGCATAATACCCCGCCAGCTCCCGCCGCGCCTTCGCCTCAACGGCTCCTCCGCGCGGCACGTTCGCCGATAGCGAAATTTCCTCCGCCCGTTTCACTGAGACACCCGCCGCCGGCGCATCGTACGGCGGATGCGGTGCCTCCAGGCTCACCACACAAAACCACGGCTTCGCGGCCGTCCCCTTCGGCATTCGACCTTCGGCCTTCGGCCTCCGCACAAGCCATTCCCCCGCGCGCCCGCATACAACGTCACTCTGATACCCCTCAACCCTTTCCGGTGCCTCACGGGCGCTCCCATGCAGCCACGGATCGTTCAGTAAAAAGCCGCTCTCAAACCCCTCCCAAAACTCAAATCCGCCCCGGGCCTCCGGCGGCACCACGATTCGTGCATGCGCGTCCCCAACAAGCGGCGCTGCCGGATCGCGTTTCCACAAATGCCACTTCCCAAAAAACGCCGTCGCATACCCTCGCTCGCCCAGCTCATGCGCGATCGTTCGCGACTGCGCCGGCAGCGGATCGAAATAATCCCGCACGCCGTTCTCCGGTGACAACACGCCCGTCAGCAATGCCGCCCTCGCAAACGGCCCGAACGGATGCGGCGTCACCGCCTGCGTGAAATTAACCGCCTCCGCCGCCAGCGCATCCAGAAACGGGGTACGCGCATTCGGATCGCCCGCATAACCGGTTGCCTGCGCCCGCCACTGCGTCGTCACAACCCACAGGACGTTCGGCTTGCGCTTCATTTTCCCGCCACCCGCAACGCCTCCGGCATCGCACTCAGCGACTCGACCGCGATCTCCCGGAAATAAATCTCCGCCGCCTCGATCTGCAGCGCGATCCGCCCCCCCGTCAGCGCCTCGCCGTTCTCCTTTCGCGATGCCGTCAGCCTCGCCGTCACCGTCCCATTGAGAACCTGCACGATCTCATCGCCCACACAGTACAGCTCCAGCGTGTTCCACCGCCCCGCCACCGCTTCTTCCCCGTCGCCGCGCAAACACTTCGCCGCATCTTTCACATTGCCGCTAAAGGAGAAAACGTCCCCCGCCGGATCGTACCGCCGGCGCTTGTTCTCACCCGCTTTTGCCGGCGCATCTGCGGTCACCGCACCCACACCGATATAATCGCCGCACCCGCCCTCCTCGATCTGGTACTGATGCGCGTTCATCCAGCGGTCGCCCACCTCGCCGTGCCGGCCATGCGCATGATAAAGAATCCCGCCATTTCGCGGCTTGTTCGCCGCGCCGAATTTCTTTTCGCCCCACTTGAACTGCACGCTCAGCCGGTAATTCAAAAACGCCTCCAGCGTCGTCAACGTCCCAAATCCCTCCCCCGATACATGGATCGCCGGAGCCCCGTCCACCGTTTCCACGGTGAACACACCGAGCGGATCGTTATTCACCCCGAGCGCCTTCGAGTAATTCCCTTTCGCATCGCGCTCCATCCCCGGTACCTCGCTGGACGCAAGCGGCGTCCACAACCACGTCTCCCAGCCCGTCAAATCTCGTCCGTTGAACAAAAGCCGCTGCTGCCCGGCATATCCCAGCGACGTCGCCGCCCACCACACCGCCAGAACCAGCACCAAGCGTTTGACAATCATGCTCCCGAAGTACGCCCCCGCCTTCCCCTGCGCAAACGCATTCCCACTCCACCCGCCACGCCACCTCCACTCCGTAACGCCGCTCCGTCCCTCTGCCACTGTCACGTATTACGTGACACTTTCCGTCTCATCCACTCGCTCCTCAGTTGTCTCCCGGAAAGGCTTCGCCCCAACTCTCCGTCTCAACACACACTCCCCTCATGACTCTTCAAGAAGCCACCTTCGTTGAACTCGCCACGCCGACCGGCCCGATGCGCACGCATGTCTTCCGCCCTGCCGCACCCGGTCGCTACCCCGGCATCCTCCTCTACTCGGAAATTTTCCAAGTCACCGCGCCCATCCGCCGCACCGCTGCCTTCCTCGCCGGCCACGGCTTCGTCGTCGCCGTCCCCGAAATCTACCACGAGTTCGAACCCGCTGGCGCCGTCCTCGCCTACGACCAGGCTGGCGCCGATCGCGGCAACGCTCTCAAAACAACCAAAGAACTCTCCGCCTACGACGCCGACGCCCGCGCCGTCCTCGCGTACTTAAAAACCCACGACGCCTGCAACGGCCACCTCGGCACGATGGGCATCTGCATCGGCGGCCACCTGGCCTTCCGTGCCGCCATGAACCCCGGCGTTTCCGCCGCAGTCTGTTTCTACGCGACCGACATCCACAAGCGAGGCCTGGGCAAAGGCATGTCCGACAACTCGCTCGACCGCATTCCCGAGCTCAAAGGCGAACTCATGATGATCTGGGGCCGCCAGGACCCGCACGTCCCCGGCGAAGGTCGCGCCAAAATCTACACCGCGCTCACCGCCGCCGGCACCCATTTCACCTGGCATGAGTTCAACGGCGCCCACGCCTTCCTCCGCGACGAAGGCTATCGCTACGACGCCGAACTCGCGCATCTCACCCTCGGCATGGCCGTGCAACTTTTCCGCCGCAAACTCGGCGACGGCGAACAACTCGCCACTAGCGCTGCCTCAACCGAAACTAAGCATTGATTCCCGGATACGCCGGTCCGGGCCCGAGTTCTTGCTTACCCTCTCGCCCGACCCTGCGTGCCTTCGCCTTGCGATGCCGTCTCCCTTCGCAGGTGCGACGGAAGACTCCGCGAAATCGCACCCAAAGAATTGAAACCGTCGCGAAGCTCCGTCACAGGTGATCTTCTCATGCCCGTCATCTATCTCGTGCGCCACGCCCACGCCGTCACCGAAGAGGAGAACCCTCTCCGTCCCCTCAGTGCGCAAGGCGTCGACGAGTGCCGTCGGCTCACCGCGTTTTTCCAAGGCAACCGGGCGTTCACCCCCGCCGAAATCTGGCACAGCCCGCTCGTCCGCGCTCGCGAAACCGCCGAACGCCTCCGCCCGGTCGTCCCACTCGCCGCCCTTCGCGAGACCCTCGCACTCCGTCCCGAAGACAAACCTGAGAAAATGGCCGCGCGCATCGCCACACTCGCTCCCACGCTCGTGCTCGCGATCGTCGGCCATGAACCGCATTTGAGCGCCCTCGCCACGTTACTCGTCACCGGCCGCTCCGGTCTTGCCGCCGCCTTCGTCTTCGAAAAAGGCGCCGTCCTCGCCCTGTCCTCCGCCGACGGCGCCACCTGGGCCGTCCGCTGGCACGTCGCTCCATCCCTGCTCCCGTCTTGATTCAGCGGGCGGGCGCTGCGCCGCCACCTCGTCCTATTTTCTCAGTCCGCTCCGACATCCGCCTCCGTCCTCGAACATGGTCCGCGCTTTCCAATGGGATCTCGCCCGTCAGGTCGAGCGTCTCGACATCCTGCTCAAGCTCCTCCCGCGCTACGCCGAGTGGGGTTATCAAGAGCTGTATCTGCATCTTGAAGACGCCGTAGAATACCCGTCGCTTCCGGCAATCGCCCGCGCCGACGCCTATTCGCACCGCGACCTCCGCCGCCTCGTGGACACCGCCGCCCGCCACGGCATTCGCACCGTCCCTATCGTCAATCTCCTCGGCCACACCCAGTACCTGATCAAGGTCCCGGAGCTCCGCGATCTCAACGAACTCCGCGCCCCCGACGGCTCTCCGCTTCCCCGCGGCCAGATCTGCCCGCTTCACCCCGACACACTCGGCGTCGCCGAAAAATTGTTACGCGACACCGCTCCGTTTTGCACCGCCGGGAAAGTCCACGTAGGCCTCGACGAATCCTTCCACCTCGGGAAATGCCCGCACTGCCGCGCCGAAATCGCAGACCGCGGACTCGCCACCCACTTCGCCGGCCACGTCGATCGCCTGCACACGCTCGCCTCTTCGCGCGGGCTCCGTCTCGGACTTTGGGCCGACATGCTCAACTTCATCCCATCCGCCATTCCGCGTCTCCCGCGCGATATCATCGCGTACGATTGGTACTATTACCCCTTCACGCGCCATCCGCGCGTCGAGTTGTTCAACTTCGCCGAAAGCAATCTCGCCACCCCGCTGCGCGCGCGGGGCATCGAGTACTGGGGCTGCCCGATGAACGGCGCCTTCCGCTACGAACCGCTTCCGCTGTTCAAAGATCGCCTCGCCAATCTCCGGTCCTGGTGGCGCCGCTGCGAAAAGAACAAAGCCGCAGGCTTCCTCGTCACTTCGTGGGAGCCTTACCGTCTCGCATTGGAGATAACCACCGTGGTGGACGCCGCCGCCGCCAGCCTCTGGCTCGATCCCGAAATCGCCGACGACGATCAGGCGATGCTGACCCGGGGTTTCGCGCGCGTCTTCGGTCGCCGCGGAGCGAATACCGCCGCCCGCGCGGCGCTCGCCGCCGATTCCCGGGCTTTCACCGGTTACGCCCGCTGGGAGCTCAACGACCGCTGGGATGTCCGCGCCACGCCAGCCAGGAAACTCCAGCCGCTCGCAGCTGCCTCCGGAAAGCGCGCTCGGACTGTGCGCTCCACCTTACCCGCCCCGCTCGCCGCCAGCCTTGATTTTCTCGATTACCTTGAGGCGCGCGACGCCTTTGTCTCGAACGCCGCGGCGACCGTCTTCGCGTTGCGGCGCGAACTGAACTCGCGCGCACTTCTCCGCGCCGCCGAGCAATCCGCCACCGCGTTCGCTCAGGACCTCCGCGCCGCCCGTCGCGCCGTCCGCGCCATGTGGACACGCACCCGCGATCCCCGCGCGCATGGCCAAAACGAGCTTATCCTGGACGCCGACACCGCCCGCCTCCACGCGTGGCGCGATTGGCTCCGCGCCGTCCGCCACGAACCAGCTTTCGCCTTCACTGCCACACCCGTCTGCGGACGCTGGCAGCTGGCTTTCACCGTGGTAAATATCGCTCCGGCGCTGCAGAAGGTCGTCGTTGAACACCAACTACCCGATGGCGCCTGGCAGGAGCTGCACGCCCGCCACACCATCGAATTCCGTGCCGAGGCTGCCCGCCCGCGCACGGCGATCTCCCGGCTTTTTTCCACGCCGGTTGAAGATCCCGCCGCTCCGCTCCGCATTGCTGTCCGCGGACTCGGTCAAGTCGCGGTCCAGGATGTTACGCTTACCGACGGCGTGACCGTGCTGCGCTCCGCCGGCTGGCCGCGCGGCGCCCAAAAAATACTCGGCCGCCCGGCTCCCTGCCGCGGTTTTCCCGACATCACTCAAACGCTCGGCACGCTTCCGCTGCGTTTTAAGAATTAGGCGCGCAGCCGCACCGCATCAACGCGGTGCAACCGCCTACGCGTTCGCTTACTTCCCCTGCGTGCCCCAGCGGCGATGCAGGAAACGCTCCCACGGCGAGAACATGATTTTGTCCGCGAGCAGCCCGATCACCACGATGACAAACATCACGCCGGTCACCTGCTCCATCGCGTGGAGTTCGCGGCCGTAGTGCAGCAAATGTCCGAGGCCGAAACCCGTGAGAATCGTCACGTAGATCTCCGCCGCCATCAGCGAGCGCCAGGCAAACGCCCAGCCCTGCTTCATGCCGCTGACCACAAAGGGCAACGACGCCGGTAGCATCACGTGTATCCACGTGTGAAATCCATTCGAGCCCATCGTCCGCGCCGCCCGCGCGTAGATCGGCGGGATCGTGCGCACCCCCGTGTCGGTCGCGATGATGACCGACCACAGCGTGCCCATCACGACCACGAAGAAGAGCGCCGTTTCCGTCTGGCCGAACCAAAGGAGCGCGAGCGGCACCCAGCACACACTCGGCAGCGTCTGCAAACCGAGCGCGAGCAAGCCAATGGTGTCCTGACAGACCTTGAATCGCGCCGTCAGCAATCCCAGCGGAAGTCCGAGCACGATGCCAAAAATGTAGCCGAGCAGCAGACGCTTCATGGTCACCCACGCCGCTTCGGCGAGTGTGCCATCGCGAAGCGCGACCATCAGATATTCGCCGACCATGAGGGGCGACGGCAGCACGATGGGCGACCAGACCTTGGCACGCACGAGCGTTTCCCACGTGCCCAGGATGATGACGAAAAATGCCGCGGCAGAGAGGAAACGTTTCATTCGGCCACCTCGCCGTCTTTCGAAGCCATGTGCGTTTTCAAAGCCTTGGTGATGCGCGTGGAATACTGCGCGAGGTCCACGCTGTTGATGTCACGCGGCCGGGGCAGATCGATTTTGAACTGCTCGCGAATCCGGCCGGGATGCGGTGAGAAAAGCACGACCCGGTCGCCCAGACACACCGCTTCGCGAACGTTATGCGTCACGAAGATGATCGTCTTTTTCCGATCCTGCCAGATGCGCTGGATGTCGCCGTAGAGCTGCTCGCGCGTGAGCGCATCGAGCGCGGCGAACGGTTCGTCCATCAGGAGAACGCGCGGGTTGGGCGCGAGCGCACGGGCCAGCGCGACGCGCTGTTTCATGCCACCTGAGAGCTCGTGGATGTTGGCTGTAGCGAACTTCTCGAGACCGACCAGCTTCAGATAAAAGCGGGCGACGTCCGTGCGCTCGGAGTTGTTCAGGCCGGGCTTGAGCTTCAGGCCGAAGAGCACGTTGCCGAGCACGTCGAGCCACGGAAAAAGCGCGTGCTCTTGAAACATCACCATGCGGTCGCGGCCCGGTCCATCGACGACTTTGCCGTCGCAGAGCAGCGTGCCTTCATCGGCGGTGTCGAGCCCGGCGATGATGTTGAGGAGCGTGCTCTTGCCGCAGCCGCTGGGGCCGACGAGACACACGAACTCTCCCTCGGCGATATCCAGCGAGACACGGTCGAGCGCGTGCACTTCGCGGCTTTTGCTGCGAAAGCGCTTGGAGATTTCGCCCACCGAAAGTTTGGAGGGCGTTTCGTTGATCAACTCCGTTTGTACGGTCACTGGGAAAGTTCGATGAGAGGTTGGAGGTCGACGTCGCCCCGAATAAAGCCAAGCCCGCGGGCATCGGCCACGAGGCCTTCGATCGATGAGAGGGAAATGTCGTTGGAAAAAGTAAGCCGGCGCCATGCCGCCGAAACCAAGGTCAGCGGAACTTCGCGATGCACCGTCGCCGTGAGTCCGCGCTGCACGATCGCCTGCGCATCGGCCGGATTGGCCACGATCCAGTCTGTGAGTTCATGGTGAGCTTTCACGAAACGTCCGATGAGCTCCCGGCGGTGTTCGAGGGATTTCTTGCTGGCGACGAGCACGGTCGTGACGACGTCGGACTGTTCCAGATACACTTTGCCGCCCGCTTCGTTTTCGATGCGCGTCACCCACGGTTCTACCGTCCACACGGCGTCGATTTTGCCCTGCTTAAAAAGCGCGAGTTGATCGGGATTGGCCGTCGGCAGCACAAAAACGTCGCCGCTGAGCTGTGTCATCCGAAAGCCCTGTGCTTTCAACCACGCGCGCGCGGCCACATCCTGCGTGTTGCCGAGCTGCGGTGTGGCGAGTTTTTTGCCAAAAAAATCCGCCGGCTTTTCGATGCCCGAGCCCGGCCTCACCAACAACGCCGCGCCGCCGCGAGCGGAGCCTGAGACGATGCGGATGTCGTCGCCACGCGCACGGATGAAAGCGTTGAGCGCGGGATTCGGCCCGACGTAAGTGAGGTCAATCGAGTCGGTGAAGATCGCCTCCATCGCGCTCGGTCCGGCGTTGTACACGAACCACTGCACCTCCACGTCGGGCCCGAGGCGCTCTTCGAACCAGCCCCTTTTCTCCGCGGTGAGCGCACTGCCGATCACGCCTTGCGCGTGCGTGATGTTGGGGAAGTAGCCGACTCGCAGAATCCTTTTCCCCGACGCCGACTTGGGCTCGGAGTACGTCTTCGGGCGGCAGCCGCCAAACAGCACAAGAGACGCCGCCAGCAACGCGCATGAAACGATGAATACGCGGCGTTTCATCAAATGCCTTCGCGATAGAGAAAGTCGTCCAGCCCCGTCTCGAACGGCGTGGTGTGGGGCGACGGCTTCTTGTTTTCGGGCGCGATCTCCTGAGCAGCGGCGCCGCGTTTGGATCTCCCGTATACGCGACGGACTTCGCCAGCGCGCGGGCTCACTACGAAGGGCAGGTTCACATTGTCGCGACGCATCTTGCGCAGCGTAACCTCGACGACATCGGCGATGGTGTAGCGGTCGAGGATGTTCGCGATGGCGTTGCGCACATCGAGCATGAGCATGCGCAAACCGCAGTGAACCTCGTCGGGGCACGAGCATTTCTCGTAAGCCGTCTGGCTCACGCAGCCGATGGGGGCGAGCGGGCCCTCAAGGTAGCGCACGATCTGGCCGGCGATGATTTCCTTCGGCGGACGCGCGAGTTTATAGCCGCCGTATTTGCCCCGCACGCTGGTCAGAAATCCACCCTGGCGAAGATCGAGCAGGATTTGCTCAAGGAACTTGGTCGGGATTTTCCCGTTTTCCGCCAATTCACCGAGCGGCACCAATTCACGGCCCAGCTCGTGCGCCAGACCGATATCGATCAGGGCACGAAAGCCGTATTCGCCGCGTTTGGAGAGCTTCATTGGAAAACCTAGTTTGAAAGTGGGGTTTGCAAGTCAGCCCGCGATTGCGCGGCCCGCAAGCCCTTTGTCGCGCGAGAAGAGGCCGTCCTCAAAATTTCACCAAAACGCCCCAAATCCGATGGCACGCCGATCAGGCGCAGCCGCCCCACCGCAGCCGTTCCAGCGTACCGCTCCGACGTAGCCGCGCTTGAGCTGAAAGCGAAAGCGTGGTCCGACCGGGCAAACGCCCGCCACACCGTTCGCACGAGCCGCCACGTTGTCGCTGCGCTCCAACGCAGCGACGCCGGATCGGAGCTATGGGCTAAACCGCCCCAACGCCCCGTGTCCTCTTAAAACTCCGCCACCGGCTCCCCGCCTTCGCGCCAGACGGCCATGTTGAGCACGAGGTAATTCCAATTCTGGAAGCCGCGGTTCAGCACCGGTTCGCCGCTGTCGGGCAGGTAATATTCGTGCAGCGCACCGAAGCGCTCGAAATCGCGGCCGAAGAGCCGGATCGTCTTCTCCGCGAGGTCGCGAGCGTCCTCCTTAAAGCCGTATTTCACGAGGCCGCGGAAAACGAGGTAGTTGGAAACGCCCCAGATCGGGCCGGTCCAGAGCGACGGATTTCCCGAGCCGCGGACGTTGTACATCTTCTCCAATTTCGAGAGTGTGCGGACGCCATAGGCGGCATTGAAGGTGCGCGTGTCGCGGTAGCGTTCGACCATGCGCTTCGCCTGCTCGGGCGTGGCGATCTCGGCCCACAGCGGCAGGAAACCCGACCAGACATCGATGCGCTGGATCAAGCAGTCATAGTCCCGCGGATACCCGGCGTGCAGACGGATCGAGGGATCGGCAGCGAAGGGTTTCCCCTCATAGGGCAGCAGGTTCAAATCGACGCTGTAGAAAAAACCATCGCGCTCATCCCAGCAGTGTTTCTGGACGGCGGCTTTGAGATCTTCCGCGTCTTTTTTGTAGAGCTCGGCGATCTCTCCCTGGCCGAGCCGTTCGCACAGATACGCGATCGCGAGGAGTTCGCGGTACATCAGGCAGTTCAGAAAAATTGAGCCCGAACTCTTCGCCGGGCGCATGTAAGTCGAGGGATCGTTGTCCACCCCGATGGCCATGTCGTCGTTCCAGAAATAGAGCCCGGTCGCCTGGTGCCGCTGATGGTTTTTGTAGCGGTTCACGAAAGACTGGAGATGAAACATTCCCTCGCGCAGCCACTCCGCGTCGCCTCCATTGAGCTTCGTGATGAAGGCGGCGTGCTGCGCGAGACAGGGCTTGTGCATATTGGTCTCGTACGTGTCGGCCTGCTTTATCAACTCCGCGCGCGGACCGGAGTTGCGGAGCAGAATGATCGGAACCCAACCGTCGAACGCGCCGTAGTTGAGATAATTCAAGACGCAGCCCTGCTCGTGTTTGAGCGCCTTCGCCTTTTCTTCAGGTGTGGCTTTCTCGGTGAGGATCTGGCGCAGCGCGATGTTGCTCAGCCAGGAATCCCAGTCCCACAAAATGTCCGCATACTGCGAGCTCCCGGGCGTGATGAACGGATATTTAAACGCACCACCTTCCTCGCGCAGCATCCCGGCATAGTCGCTGTGAAGATGTTTGCGGATGAGCGCGACCGATTGATCGAGCGAAGCGGTCTTCTCCGAAGCCACCAGCGGCAAGGCGGCGAAAAACAGCGCAAGCAAGGCGGGGGTTAAACGCGAAAGCATGAGGCCGACGCAAACGCCCCGCCTCGAAAACGCCAAGGTTTTTGCCGTGTGAAAACACCGGCACCGTCCGACTCCAACCGGTAAAGATGCGTCTTGTGCGCGCCACGCCAACAACTCGAAACTCGCCGCGATGCTCGCCCTCCCCTCGCCCCTGCGTCCGGTTCTCTTCGCGTTCGCCTGCGCACTTCTCGCACCCCGCTTGTTTAGCGCGGAGCCGACGCCGACCTATCAAAACCCGTCCGCCTCCATCGACGAACGCGTGGACGATCTCGTCGCCCGGATGAACGCGCCGGAAAAGATCGCACAGATCACGGCGCACTGGATTCCCACGCCGAAGAAAGGTCAGACCGTCGATCAGACGCTCACGGCCGAATTTCTGGAGAAAACCTTCGCCCACGGCATTGGCTCCATCGGCCCGTGTCACCTCGGAATCGACGACGAGATCTTCGCGCGCAACCGCGTGAAGGAATTTCTCAAAACCAACACACGCCTCGGCATCCCGGCGTTTTTCCACGACGAGCTCTGCCACGGCTTGATGAAGCCCGAGGCCACCAGTTTCCCCGCGCCCATCGGCCTCGCCTGCACGTGGAATGAAGCGCTCGTCGAAAAACTCTATGCGATGTCCGCCCGCGAAGCGCGCGCCCGCGGCACGCATCACGCGCTCACTCCGGTCGTCGATGTCACGCTCGATCCCCGCTGGGGCCGCACCGAGGAAACGCTCGGCGAAGATCCTTATCTCAACGGCCGCCTCGGCACCGCCATCATCCGCGGCCTCCAAGGCGGCGTATCCGGCGAGATTGGACCGCAAAGCGTGATGGCGACGCTAAAACACCTCGCCGGCCACGGCGCCGCCGAAGGCGGCTTGAACCGAAGCCCCGCGCACGTCGGCCCGATCGAACTCCGAGAGACTCACATCGCGCCTTTCGCCACAATCATCCGCGACGCCAAGCCCGCCACGATCATGCCGTCGTACAACGAAGTGGACGGCATTCCCTCGCACGCGAATCGTGCGATGCTGCTCGATCTCGTGCGCGGCGAGTACGGTTTCAAAGGCCTCTTCGTCTCCGACTACGACGGCATCGCGCATCTCTTCAAAGACCATCGCATCGTCGCCACCGCCCCCGAAGCCGCCCGGCTGACGCTCGAATCAGGCGTGCAGATGGAGCTGCCGGTTCCTGAAACGTTTTCGCAACTCATCCCGCTGCTCGGCAAAGATCCCGCACTCGACCAACTCGTCGATGACGCCGTCCGCGCCGTGCTCCGTTGGAAATTCCAGCTTGGTCTTTTCGAAGAACCCGCGCTCCAGGCTGCACCCGCTCACGCACTCGCAAAGTCCGAAGAGTCCCGCGCGCTCGCGCTTCAGGCGCGAGATGCGTTCGGCCAGCAGCGACACCGCCTC
>CAMLSH010000014.1 GCA_946482625.1 uncultured Opitutaceae bacterium | reverse complement strand
CCTTCGATGCCGAGGATGGGGTCGGAGTTGGGCAAGGGAACGGCCTTGATGTTGCGGAGGCTGGCTGGGCGCTCGTCGGGGTTGCCGCGCAGGAGATCGGCGCGCTGGCCGAGCGGGTAACCGCCGCAGACATGAAAATCTTCGCTGGCGCCGAGGTTTTGGTGACCGGTGCCGGCGGGGAGGATGACGACGTCGCCCGGTTCGACGACGAATTGGACGCCGTCGTTTCCGCCGAGTTGGAGAGAGGCGGAACCGCGGTAGCAGTCGAGAACCTCGTGGGCGGTGCTGTGGTAGTGGGGAAAATCGTACACGCCCCAACGCCAGGCGGCGCGCCAGTGGTTTTTCTCGTAAGTAGACTCGATGAGATCGGCCAGCGCGGCGGGATTTGAGGGATTAAGCGCGCGTTTGTAGACGAGGACGGGGAGATGCGGGTTGTTGGGGATCGCGCCGTCGTCGCTGAAGAGGAATTTCAAAACATCGGGAGCGGATGCCGTTGCCATGGGCGGAACGTGCGAGAGACACGCCGATCGGCAAGCGGGGGAGGTTTTCTGTGCTGAACCCGCCGCACGAGAGGCGGGGCGGGGCGCGCTTACCGTTGTCCAAAGAGGGGACTCAAAACGTGGATAGGGAAACGACTCCGGCCACCGCGATAACGGCGCCGAGGATCGAGCGGCGGGTGGGGCGTTCGCCTTCGAGCCAGTAGCTGAAGGGGATGATGACGAGGGGCGTGCAGGCGACGATGGGGAGGACGATGCCGCTGGCCGTGGTGGCGAGCGCCCATTGATAGCAGCTCACGCCAAGGATCGGGCCGCTGAAGGCATTGAAGGGAATCCAGAGGTAGGAGCGCCAGGTGCGTGTCGTGGAGGTGGCGACGGGAGGAGACGCGGCGTGTTCCTTTTCGGCGGAGCTGGAGTTGGAGGAACCGGAGTCGGCGCGCGAACGGGTGGGGGCGACGTCTTGCGTAGCGGCAGAACGGCCTCGGGTTAGCAGCGCTTGTATCGAAAACCACAGGACGGTGATCGCGAAGCCGGCGAGGATGCGTTGGTAGGCGGCGGTGATGCCGAGCGTGAGACCGCCGGTGGGTTCGCCGGCGAGCGCGGCGGCGAGGTTGGCTTTGCGACTCATCACGGCGCCGAGTCCCTGGCCGGCGGCGGAGAGCAGGCCGAAGGTGAGGCCGAGCCAAGTGATCGCGGTGTGCGAGGCGACGGAGGCGCGCGGTGACGAAGCGACAGTCGCGTTGGTGGCGGCAAGGGGTGTCGTTGCGGCGGTGTTTCTCGCTGAGGGATTGCTGGGTGCAGCGCTGCTTTGTGTGGCGGGAACACTTCGTTTAGCCGGCATCAGCGCCAGCGCGACGCCGGCGAGGATCACGAGGCCGGCGAGCAGTTGCGCGGGCGAGAGCGTGACATCGAGCCAGAGCCATTCGGCGAGCGCGGCGATGGGCGCGGCGAGGCATTGGGTCATTAACAGACTCAGTCGTGAGCCGATGCGTGGAAGCGCGCCGTAGAGTGCGAGGTCGCCGAGTCCCATGCCGATCACACCGCTGAGAAGAAACCAGTGGAGGCCGGCGCCGTGCAGACCGTTGCCGAGCGTGTGCGCGAAAAGGCCGAGCACGATTACCGCGAGGGTGAGGCGGCCGAGGTTGGCGCGCATCGCGCCGAGCGCGCGGATGCTGCGGTTGGCAAAGATGACCGACAGCGAAAAGAGGAGCGTGGTGAGAAAAGCGCCGGTCATGCGAGCAGGTGGAGGAAACGTGACCAGACGGTAACGTCGCGCGGACGGCGAAGGTTTTTTGCTGACCTGCGCGCGCGAGGGCGCTCAGTTGTGCGTTTCCCGATTTTTTCTATGAAAGCAAAACGCGCCACCCAGCGTCCCGAAGACATCAACGCGAAACTCGCCGCCAAAAAAGGCCCGGTCTCGCAGTTCATTGCCCACAACTATCGTCACTTCAACGCGGCTGCGTTGCTCGACTCCGCGAAAGGGTATGAGGCGCACCTCAAGGCCGGCGGCAAGATGCTCGTCACGCTCGCGGGCGCGATGTCCACGGCCGAACTCGGGCTCACGCTCGCCGAGATGATCCGTCAGGATAAGATCCACGCGATCGTCTGCACGGGCGCGAATCTCGAGGAAGATATCTTCAATCTCGTGGCGCATGATTATTACGAGCGCGTGCCGCAGTACCGCGATCTCACGGCGGAAGACGAACAGGCGTTGCTCGATCGCCACATGAACCGCGTCACCGATACCTGCATCCCTGAAGGCGAGGCGATGCGCCGCATCGAAGCCGCGGTGGCTGAGGAGTGGGTCGCGGCGGATAAATCCGGCCAGCGTTTTTTCCCGCACGAGTTCATGTACAAGATCCTGCGGTCGGGAAAAATTAAGAAGTACTACCAGATCGATCCGAAGAATTCGTGGATGCTGGCGGCGGCGGAAAAGAACCTTCCAATCATCGTCCCTGGTTGGGAAGACGCGACGCTTGGCAACATGTATGCGGGCCGCGTGATCACCGGCGAAATCAAGAACGTCCACACCGTGCGCACGGGCATCGAGTACATGACCTGGCTGGCCGAGTGGTACACGAAGACGGCGAAGCTCTTGAAGAACGGCGAAGGCTCGATCGGTTTCTTCCAGATCGGCGGCGGGATCGCGGGCGATTTTCCGATCTGTGTGGTCCCGATGCTTCACCAGGATCTCGGTCGTACGAGCGTACCGCTGTGGGGCTATTTCTCGCAGATCAGCGACTCGACAACGAGCTACGGCAGTTACTCGGGCGCGGTGCCAAACGAGAAGATCACGTGGGGCAAGCTCGGCGCGAAGACGCCGAAGTTCATCGTCGAGAGCGACGCGACGATCGTGGCGCCGTTGATCTTCAGCTGGATCTTGGGCCGCTAAGTCGGCGGAAGCTGGCGGTGCGCAGGGCGTGATACGAGCCGCTGGTAGTCGGCGCTTTTGTTGAATCGCAAAGACGCGAAGAGGCTGAGGTCGCGCGAAGAGGTTTTTGGAATGCGAAGCCGGACGAGAAAGTCGTCCGGCTTTTTTGCGTCTGGCGACTATTGCAACAGGAAGTTCACCGGCTGCAGGGGCTCGGGGAGATTTTTTTCACCCAGGGAATCGCGGAGGTCGATCTCGATGGTGCGGGCCATGGCGTGGAGAGGGAGATCGTTTTGCGTGAGGCCGAAAGGCTCTTCGAGTTCGTCGCCAAGCGCATCGAGGCCGAAGAAGGCGTAGGCGAGCAATGCGGTGATCAATGGCGTGAACCAGCCGAAGGAGGCTACGACCGCGAAAGGTACGCAGAGGCAGAACAGCAACGCCGTGCGGTGAAGCAGAAGCGTGTACGCGAAGGGGAGCGGCGTGTTGAGGATTCGTTCGCAGCCGGTCTGGATCGCGGAGAAGGCGGTGAGGCGGGCTTCGAGGACCGGGAACAGAAACTCGCTGAGCGAGCGACGGAGCATGCAATCGGCGAGCTCCCGCGTGGAGGTTTCGAGCAAGACGTTGTTTTGATTGGGTCGCGAGACGGTGGCGGCCATTTCGGACTCGGAGATCCACGGTTTCAATACGGCGGAAACGTTTTCGCCGCGCAGGCGGGCGGAGAGCACGTGGGCGAAGCCGATCGCACGGTGGAGCAGGCGCTGACGGGTGGCGGATTCCTCGGGCGGGAGGAGGGCAGCGGTTTCGCGGGCGAAGCTGCGCATCTCGTAGATGAGCTGCCCCCAGAGTTTGCGCGCTTCCCACCAGCGGTCGTAGCAGGCGTTGTTGCGAAATCCGAGGAAGAGGGAGAGCGAAAGGCCGAGGAGTGTGAAGGGGGCTACGGGCACATCGCCGAAAAGGCCGGGGTGAAAATGGTGGATGGCGGCAACGGTCGTCGCGAGGGCCGTGATCATCAACAGTCGCGGGGCGATCGTGGGCAGGATCGAGCCCTGCATGATGAAGAATAGTCGGAATGTGCTGGGTTTGGGTCTGACGATCATGGCGATGCGATGCGGCGAAAAGAACCGGAGATGTTGGTAGAGTGAGGCCGGTATAGGGAGGGAAAAATGCCGGCGGGACAGGGAGCGGAGATTTGCGGCGTCGTGATTGCGCTCGGGGCGATTTATGGCCACCGGTGACGTCGCTCATGGCCAACCGACTCGCTCACGAAAAATCTCCGTACTTGCTGCAACACGCCGACAATCCGGTGCATTGGCTTCCCTGGGGCGAGGAGGCGTTTGCGAAGGCGCGGGCGGAGCAGAAGCCGATTTTTTTGAGCATCGGTTATTCGACCTGCCATTGGTGTCATGTGATGGCGCACGAGTCGTTCGAGAACGCGGAGATCGCGGAGCTGCTGAATAAGGATTTTATCTCGATCAAAGTGGACCGGGAGGAGCGTCCGGATGTGGATCGCGTGTACATGCATTACGTCCAGGCGATGACGGGGCATGGTGGCTGGCCGCTCAGCGCGTGGCTGACGCCGGAGTTGAAGCCGTTTTTTGGCGGGACGTATTTTCCGCCGGAGGATCGGCAGGGGCGTGCGGGTTTTCCGGCGGTGTTGCGGGCGATCGCGAACGGCTGGGCAAATGAGCGCGAGAAACTCGTAGCGGAGAGCGCGCGCGTGATCGAGCTGCTGAAGCAGCGATCGGGCGGTGTTGGCGGTGCCGAAGAAGCGGATACGGCGGCTGACGCGCACGCGGCGGTTGGAGCGGGGGCGACCGCCGATCTCACGGAGCCGGGCGGCGATGCGTTCGAGAAGTGTTTTCAGTATTTCTATGAGACGTTTGACGCGGAAAAGGGTGGATTCGGCGGCGCGCCGAAGTTCCCGAGGGCGTCCAATCTGAACTTCCTGTTCCGCGTGGCGGCGATCCAGGGGCCGCAGTCGGAAGCGGGGGTGGCGGCGGTACGGATGGCGACAACCACGCTGCGGAAAATGGCGGAGGGAGGCATTCACGATCAGGTGGGCGGCGGGTTTCATCGTTATTCGGTCGATGATGCGTGGTTCGTGCCGCACTTCGAAAAAATGCTCTACGATCAGGCGCAGATCGCGATCAACTACCTCGATGCGCGCGTGACGACCGGGCAGGAGATTCACGGCTGGATCGCGCGGGGCATTTTCGAATACGTGCGACGCGATCTGACGAGTCCGCAGGGCGGATTTTATTCGGCGGAGGATGCGGATAGCGCGCCGGCCGCTGGCGGTAAGCCGGGCCATGGCGTGGAGGGCGCGTTTTATGTGTGGACGAAGAGCGAGATCGATGCGGTCTGCGGGCCGATGTCGTCGCTGGTCTGTGCGCACTTTGGCGTGATCGGGAGTGGCAATGTGTCGGCTCAATCGGACCCGCATGGCGATTTCGATGGGAAAAATATTTTGATGCAGCGCCAGCCGCTCGCCACGACAGCCAAGCTGTGCGGCCTCGATCTGCAAGTGGCCAGCGACCGGCTGGTGGCGGCATTGGGAGCTTTGCGAGAGGCGCGCGCTCAACGACCGCGTCCGCACCTCGACGACAAGATCGTGACAGCGTGGAACGGGCTCATGATTTCCGCGCTGGCTAAGGGCGCGCAGGTACTCGGCGAGCGCGAGTATGCGAGGACGGCCGTGAAAGCGGCGGAATTTTTGCAGCGCGAGTTGTTCGATGCGAAACGGGCTATTTTGTATCGGAGCTACCGCGACGGGCGGAGCGAAGTTGAAGGATTTGCGGAGGATTACGCATTCCTTATCCAAGGGCTGATCGATCTCTATGAAGCGACCTTCGAGGTGCGCTGGCTCGCGTGGGCGGAGACGCTCCAGCGTACGATGGACGCGCTTTTCTGGGACGAGGCGCGCGGCGGTTACTTCAGCTCGGCGGCCGGCGACACGCATCTGGTGCTCCGGCTGAAAGATGACTACGACGGGGCGGAGCCGACGGCGAGTTCGGTGGCGGCGATGAATCTCTTCCGGCTCTCGGCAATTTCAGCGGAAGGCGAAACGTTGAGGGAGCGTGGCGTGGCGACGATCGTGGGGTTGCGCGAACAGTGGGAGAAGGCGCCGCATGCGTTGCCCCAGCTACTCTGCGCGATGGAGCTGGCGTTGGAGCCTCCGCGGCAGGTGGTGATCGCAGGCGATCCGCAATCGGCGGATTTTTGCGCGCTGGCTGCGGTGTTGCAGGAGCGGGCCGGAGCCCGTCGGTCCCTGCTCGCGGCTGACGGCGGAGAAGGTCAGCGCTGGCTCGCAGCGAGGGCGCCATGGTTGGCCGACATGAAGCCGGCAAACGGCCAGGCGACGGCGTATGTGTGCGAGCACTTCACCTGCCGGCCGCCGGTTTCGACGCCGGCGGAGCTGCGGGCGGCGCTGGCGACGGGTTGATTCCGAACGGAAAGCTTCACGGGGAAGCCATCGATCTCTGGATACAAAAAAAGGCGCGTCATGCAGACGCGCCTTTTAAGGAGATGGTGTGATGAGACCTCGCGTCAGCTGTTCTGAGCGATCGGCATCGGCGCGGCGGTGTTCACGACGGGAGCGGTTTCCGCGGACGTGACGACCTGGCGGACGTTTTCCAAGATGGCGATGATCTCGGGGCGGCCGGCGGCGAATAGCAGCGTGCGGATCTGATCGACAGTGAGATTGCTGGAGGTGACCGCGTCGACGAGCAGCTGCGCGGCCTCGCGTTCGGTGGCGCGGTATTTCTCGATACGCTCACGCGCCTCGGTGGTGCTTTGCTCGTGGGTGAGGTTGATGCCGCTGATGGATTCGAGCCAAAGGAGCGCGACACTTTTCATCTCGGAGGAGCCGGAGTCGTAGCCCATTTTGAGCATGAGCTCGGCAATGGTTTTGAACTTAACCGGACGTCCACTTTCGACGTTAATGACGGTGTTTCTGTGGCAACTGGCGAGCTTGGCCAGGCCATCATGAGTAAGCGATTTAGCCTCTCTCAGCGTGCGAAAAAGCTGCGTGTAATTCATGCGTTGGCGCGGAGTAGTCTGCCCTCAAAAGCAATTGTCAACGCACCCAATCTGCCGAAAAGAAAATTTCAATTTTTTCAAATTTTTTTCGCACAGAGAACGCGTCGAGTGAGCGGCAATTGTGCAGTCGCCGACCGCCTCCGGTTTGCCGGTTGACAAGGGGAAGCCTCACCACAGAGCGTGTGCAGCATGGAATCGCGTCGTTCATGCTTAACCGGTGTGCGACCGTTTGAGTTGAGAACGCAACATGTGGAGGCGCTGTAAGATGGCCCACATATTGATCATCGATGACGACGTCGGAGTTAGGGGGGTATTGAAGGCTATTCTTGAGCGCGCGGGCCACGAGGTCGCGGCGGGCGGCGACGGTGCGGAAGGGCTTCAACTGGCGCATGAACGCCGGCCCGATCTGGTGCTGCTCGATATCGAGATGCCGGGGATGAACGGCTTCGATGTGTGCAGTCTTATGAAAACGGATACGGCGTTACGGATGATCCCGGTGGTGATCATGACCGGCCGGCCGGTTGCGGGTATTCCAAGCCGGGCGCGGGCGGTGGGCGCAGTCGATCTTCTCTCGAAACCTTTCGAACGAGACAGTCTGATTAGGAAAATCGGCGCGTATCTGGCCGGTGACACGGAGCCGCTGTGAGCCGCTGCCGGACGGTCCGTGATTTTGGGCGGAGTGCGGAAGGCGTGGCCTGCCTGATGGGCGGCTGACCAGAGTAAGCGGCGTTTCGGTCCAGGAGCGGAAGGGAAAACTTGCGGAGGCCGACAGGGTTGTTGCAGGGTGAGTAGTACCCCGACCGCGGCCGGTTGCCGAGCGGGCTCGAAAACCCAAAAAAAGGATACTCGTTGAAAATCCTCGCTGTTGAAGACGATCCCGTAGCGCGAAAAATCCTCGTGCAGGCATTACGACGCCTGGGCTACGACGATGTCTCCGAGGCCCGCGATGGCGCAGAAGCGCTGGCGTTGCTGGAGAAAGAGCCGGCGCGCGTGATCGTCAGCGATTGGATCATGCCTGGTATGGACGGGCTTGCATTGTGCAGGCAGATCCGCGCGCGGGTGAAAAGCGAGTATGTGTATTTTATCCTGCTGACGAGCCGCGAGGCGGACATCGAAAACCAACGCGAGGCGACGGAGGCGGGGGTGGACGATTTTCTGGTGAAACCTCTCGATCTGCAGGAGCTGTGGATGCGGCTGCGCGTGGCGGAGCGTATCCTGCGTTATGCGACGCAGGTGCAGCAGCTGGAGGCTTTTTTGCCGATCTGTTCGTACTGCAAGAAGGTCCGCGACGATCAAAATTACTGGCAGCAAATCGAGGGCTACATCAACGCGCGTACCGGCTCGGAGTTCAGCCACTCCGTGTGCCCCGATTGTTACAAGCAGGTGATCCTGCCCGAGCTGGAGGCGTTGAAGCGCGAGTCGTCCAAGCCGAAGGCGGAACGGCAGTGAGCGCGCCTCGTATGTCCGCCACCGCTTTTACCTGCACCGCCGGCGCCGCGCGGCGGCACGGGTGAGGACGTTGGGTGTGCAAAAGCACGATCAATATGAGTGACGACGGATTGAATACACGCGTGGAACGGCTCGAGGAACGGCTGTTATGGTTCGAGCGCCATGTGGTGGAGCAGGACAAGGCGATGTTGGAGCTCTCCGATTTGGTGGAGCGTTTGCGTCGAGAGATGCTCGCTCTACGCGAGCGGAACCCGGGTGGCGTCGGTGGCGGTGGGGGCGATGCGATGCCGACGGATGAGCGGCCGCCGCATTATTGAAGAGCGCGGAGAATCGGACGCGGCGACGAGTGGCCGGCGGACCGCTGGGAGGGCAAGCCGACGTTGGCGCGGGCTCTCGCCTGGATCAGAGCTGGGAGCGAAACATGCCGCAGAAGTGGTCGGCGGCCTTGATGTACCACGGGCGGGCTTTGAACTCTTCGAAGGTGAGCGGCTGAGAGCGTTTCAGATCGTCGTTAAAGCTTCTCAGCAGGGCGCGGGTTGCTTCCCGGCCGATAATATTGACGGCGATCTCATCGTTGATGGCGAAGGAGCGGTTGTCGAAGTTCACCGAGCCGACCGTGGAGAAAACGTCGTCCACGATCATGACTTTGCAGTGATACATAGCGGGCAGATATTGATGCATCTTAACGCCGGCTTCGAGCAATCTGCCCCAGCGCGAGCGCGAAGCGGCGCGGCCGAATCGTGAGTCGTTGATCGCGGGGACGATCACCGTGACGTCGATGCCGCGTTTACGCGCCGCGACAAGCATCTCGATCGCGAGGTCGTCGGGGACGAAATACGCTTGGGCGATCTTGATGGATTTGCGCGCCGAGGCGATGGCGAGGAGATAGGCGATGCGCGCGTTCTCCGGGTTTTCGTTGCGACCACTCTTGTAGCATTGCGCGAGACTGTCGCCGATGCCGATGGACTCGGGAAAGTAGTCCGGACCGACGAGGAGTTTCGACGTGGTTTGGAGCCAGTTGGCCGCGAACACCGCCTGCATCTGGCGAACGGCCGGGCCTTCGATGCGAATCTGTGTTTCGCGCCAGACTTTTTCGGAGTCGGCGTCGCCGAGCCAGCGATCGTCGATGCACATGCCGCCGGTGAAGCCAACCTTGCCGTCGACCACCAGAATTTTCCGGTGGGTTCGGTGGTTAATGTTGGGTTTGAGATGCCACCAGTGCTCGCGCGCGTAGATGAGGAACTCGACGCCCGCTTTTTTCATGCGGACTTGCTCGTCGTGCTCGAATTTGAGCGAGCCCATGCCGTCGGCGAGGACGTGGACTTTCACGCCGGCGCGAGCGCGCTCCGTGAGCGCTTCGATGAACTGGTCGCTGATCTTGCCGGACGACCAGATATACGTCTCAAGCGTGACGCTTTTCCGGGCGTTGCGTATGGCATCGAGCATTACCGGGAAGAAGCGCTCGCCGTTGATCAATGTCGTGACTCGGTTGCCTCCCGAGAACTCCGCGCCGAGCAGCGGCCCGAGCGTATCGGGGAAAACCGGATCGAGCGGGCCGAAGGAAACCGCGATGGGCTCCCGGAGAATCCGCGCGGACGTTAACCAGAAATATCCCCCGGCGGCGGCGATCACACAGAATGCCACCGTGAGCCAGTAGCGGCGCGGACTCATGCGAGGGGCCGGGGGTTTATACGGCTTGGAGATGGCGGTGGACGAGCGTCGGCGGCGGAGCTTGGTGAGAAAGGCGATCATGGGGTTGAAAGCGGGGGAGAGCCGCTAGACCCAGCGGGCGAGGGGGCGTTCCGGTGCGCGGCACACGCAATTTCCCGCACCACCTATCGGTGTTTTTGCGGTCTGCGGACGCGGCTTCACTGGTCGATCTTCCGCGTGTCTCTGGAACTGTCATCCCCGTCTTCCTCGAAACGCCCCGTGCGGGGAACGCCGCAACGCGCGCCCGTCAAGCGGCGTTGGTGGCTGGTGGGAACGCTGCTGGCGCTCGCGGTGGTTGCCGGCATCGCGCTGGCGGTCGAGGCGGGAGGATGGGGCGAGTTGATGAGTGTGGCGGAGGCGATCAATCCGGTGCTGACGCTCGTATTGATGGCGCTGTTACCACTGGCGGGTTTTTCGATCGGTGTCGTTTACGTGGTGGCGGGTTTGAAGTTTGGGTTGGTCGGCGGCGGGTTGGCAATCATAGCAGTGACGGCGGTCCACCTCTTGGGGACGCACTGGATTGCGCGGAGTTTTCTGCGGGAGCCGCTCAGGCGTTTTCTTGAGCGCAGGAGCTACCGGCTGCCCGAGGCTCCGAAGGGGGCGGAGCGGTCGCTCGCCGCGATGGTGGCGCTCGTGCCGGGGGCGCCGTATTTTTTGAGAAACTACGGACTGGCGCTGTCGGGGATGCCGTTGCGGAGCTATTTCTGGGTGTGCCTCGGCGTGTACGCGGTGCGCTCGTACGTGACGCTTGCGCTGGGCGATTTGGGCGCCGATCCGAGTCGTCGGGGGTTTCTCTGGCTGGCGGGCATCTTTGTCGTGAAGGTGGTGATTTGCGCGTACCTGATTAAACGGATCCGCCGGAAACATCGCGAGATGAAGGACGCGGAAGCGCGCGCCGGACGGAAGGGCTGAGACTGGACGCGGCTGGGATGGATGATGCTCAAATGCCGCGGCGGGGACATTTCGCCGGTTGAGCGAATCGATCCTGCGGGGAGCCAAGGCTCGCCGTCGAAGGCGGTGCCGAGACACCGCAGTCCATAATGGAGTTGGTGGAGACCGGTGGCCGAGCCGCGTTAGAAGCTGGCGCGGACTTCGTGTTGGTGGCCGGGAGCGAGGGTGAATTCGCCGAGGGCGGTGCATTCCTGCTCGTCGTTTTTATAGAGCTTCACGGCCATCGGCTCGATGGCGTCGGCGGTTTCCCAGCGCCATTTGCCGATGGAGATGAATTGGAGCGGCACGCCTTTTTCCCAGCTTAGGCCCGGGCCTTCGCCGCGGACATAGAGCTTGTTGCCGATGCCGATGTAGGCGGTGACGATCAGCCGGGTGAATCCATCGGAAGACACGGCGGGGGCGGGCGCGGCGTCTTCGGGGGCGAGCTGACTGTATTCGTTGTTCTCCGACGGTTCGGCGAGGTCCAGGCCGAGTGAGGGCTGGTCGTCGTCGCGGAGGAGGGATTTGCGGGGTGGACGTTTGCGGGCCAGGGCAACGGGTTCGGCTGCGGTGACCGGCAGAGGCGGGGCGCTGACGGCGGCGACGGAGACGGATGGGGAAACCGACGCGGTGGGAAAAGGCGGGGCGGAGGTGACGTGGGATATCTCGGGCGGGCGCTCGGACGCGGGCGGCGGTTCGGCGGGCGAGGATTTTTCCAGAGCGATCTGTGGGCGAGTGGAGGAGGCAACGGCAGCCGTCGGCTTGGAGGATGCTGATGTGTGCGGCGGTGTGCTTTCGGAGTGGGTGGCCGGGGAGTGGGCCGGCGCGGAAGCGGTGCTGGTTGCAGCGAGCGGCGCGACGGTCGCGGCGGTGAGTGCGGTCAGGCGTTTTTCCAGCGAGGCGAGGGCGGTGGCGACGGTGCGTTCGAAGGAGGCGGTGGCGGCGTTTTGCGCAGAGGCGAGGGCGCTTTCGGCTTCGGCGCGTCCGGAGGCAAGCGCGGCGGCGGTGTCGGTCGCGGAACGTTCGGCGGTGGTGGCGAAGCGGGTGAGCGATTGATTGAAGTCGGCGAGGTGCTGGCGGGTCGCGGCTTCCAAGGCGGCGAGTTCGGCGGCGGTTTTTCGGACGGACGCGAAGGCGGTTTCCAGGCGTTCGATTTCCGAGGTGCGCAGCGTGTTGACCTCTTGGGCGAGGACTTCGTTTTCGGTGACGGAGACCTCGTTGAGCTGGGTTTTGAACTCGTTGATTTTTTCCTGAAGTTTCTGCGGGAGCTGGTCGGCGTGTTTGAGGGCGCGGTGGGCGGTCTCGGTGATCGCGTGCAGACCTTGGGCGGCGATGCCGAGTTGTTCGGCGGATTCGGCGGTGGTGCGGGCGAGGGCGGCGATCTCGTTCTGGCGGTCGGCGAGGGCGAGATCCTGGCGGCGCGTGTAATTGAGGAGAAACGGGACGCAGGCGAACACGGCGCCGAGCCCGACGCAGCCGACGATGGCGAGAAGGGGCGCGCCAGTGAGCGGGACGGGAGAGCGGCTCGCGATGAAGGCGGCGGCGCCGATCAGGACGACGTCGCCGACGATGAAGGGCCAGGGGTTAAGTTTCGGGGCCTCGTCGGTGAGATTCATAGGCGGACGCAGCGACAGGACGTTTGTGCGTCGGGAGAATTGTTATCTCAAGGCCAAAGGCGGTTTTGTGTGGGCGCGTGTCGTTGCGATGTTGCGAGACGCTGCCCGTCGGCAAGGCGGGGCCGGTGCATGAGCTGGGCGCGGCGGCGGAGTTTGCGATTTCCTTTGGGGCGGGCGCGTGTTGTGCTCGCGGCACACTCAATGGACTTCGCTCATTTCATGCGGATCGAGCGGGAGGTGCGTGGGAAAACCCACCATTACGTCGTGCACACGCGAGACCCGAAATTTTCCGTCGAGCTGGTGCCGGATGCGGAGGCGGCGGACAAGATCGGGGGCGGCGTAATCAAGCGGTTGTGCGTGCCGAATTCGTGTGTGGGCGATTATGGCAAGTGCGCGAAGTTCGTGTCGGCCGCGCAGGAGTTTTTCCGTCAGTCCTTCGCCCCGCCGGTGTCGAAGGCCGAAACGCGGCGGTTTCAGGCCTGACGCGGAGGGCTTCGCGCGCGACGTGTTCGCGTTTCGTTAGATGCAGATACCTCTGGTGGTGCGGGTGATTATTTCGACGGCGCGACGGTGAGGCGGCCTTCCTGTTCGAGGATTTTCACGGTGATGGTGTGGCCGGTGTTTTCGCCGAGGTAAGGCTCCATGGCCGTCACGAGCACAGGCAGATCGCCGCGCAGTTCGCGGCTGGTGCTCGGATAGGTGGCGGAGATGCTCCAAACTTCGGGAGCGGAACCGGTCAGTGGAGCGGGGTCGCGGGCGGAGAGGATGAGGTATTTGGGGTAGAGCGTGTAATTGCTGGTGGTGACGTCGTTGCCGACGCGTTCGTAACGACCGGGGACGATGTGCGTCTGGGTGGTCGTGGTGGTTTTGCCGGAGGCGTCGGTGCTTTTCGTGACGGTTTGCACACGTCCGCCGCCGAGCTCCGCGTAGACGGGAGTGGAGTGGGTGACGGTGCGCGTCTCCGGACGGCCGATACCGTAGCTCAACGCGATGCGCAGGGCGGCGTCTTCCGGACGCGGGGCTTCAAAGTAACCGCGCCGAGCGAGGGCGGCGCGCACGAGCGAGGCGGCTTCGCGAAACTGGAGAGTGGCAGGATCGAGGTCCTTCGAGCCGGAGGTAAGCGTGTACGTGCGAAGCTCGGGAATGGCCGCCGGGTCGTTGATGGCGTCGACCTGCACACGGTGACTGGGCGAGGCGCAGCCGCCGAAAAGAAGCAGCGCGGCCAGAAGCGGGAGGGCGAAAGGGAAAAGAGGACGCATCGTGGAATGAGCGGGTGAAGGACAGCGGAGCCGGCAGGTGGTTGCCACAACTGGTTTTGTTCAAGTGCGACCGCGGTGTGAATCGAGGAGTTGGGTGCGATGAGCGGACTGTAAGACGTGGGACTGGTTGAGTGACGCGCCCGCCCGGCGAAAAGGTGCGAAGCTTTTTTGCCGCCCCTTGTTTCGATTCCGCCCCGTTCCGCGGGACGTTCTTACCCACCCCGATTTCACCCACTTGTTTCTCCATGGTTTCGCCCTGCCGTTTTTTCACGCGCCGGTTCGCGGAACGCCCCTTCGATCATATGAAAAGATCTCCTTGGTTCGTCGGATTTTGTTACGTGTGTGGGCTCTTGCTGTTCGCGTTAACGTCCCAAGCGGCGCCCTCGCTCATGGAAAATCTCGGGCGGGGCACGGTGGCGATCCGTACGAGCCCGACGGAGGTGTTTGTGAGCTGGCGTATGTTGGGAACGGATGCGTCCGATGTGTCGTTTAACGTCTACCGCTCCACGGGTGGCGGTGCGGCGGTGAAGCTCAACGGCACGCCGCTGGTCGCGCCCACACACCTCATCGACGGCGCGGCGGACCTGACGCAGACCAACGCGTACTCCATCGCCGCGATCGTGGGCGGCGTCGAGCAGGCGGCGGATTCGTTGGTCACGCTGCCGGCCAACGCGGAGGTGAAGGCGTATCTTTCGCTCCCGCTGCAAATTCCCGCCGGCGGCGTCACGCCCTCCGGCGAGGCGTACGGGTACACGGCCAACGACTGCTCGGTGGGCGATCTCGACGGCGATGGCGAGTACGAGATGATCGTGAAGTGGGAGCCGACGAACGCGAAGGACAACTCGCAGGACGGCTATACCGGGAATGTTTTCCTCGACGGCTACAAACTCGATGGCACCCGCCTGTGGCGCATCGATCTCGGCCGCAACATCCGCGCCGGGGCGCATTACACGCAGTTCCTCGTGTATGACTTCGACGGCGACGGCCGCGCCGAGCTCGTCTGCAAAACCGCGCCGAATTCCAAGGACGGCACCGGCGTGTTCATCGGTCAGCCGGGGAAATTTCTCGGCACGCCCTCGGCGGCGATCGATCACAACGCCGATTACCGCAACTCTGCCGGCTACGTGCTGACGGGGCCGGAGTTTTTCACGATCTTCGACGGCCTCACCGGCGCCGAGCTCGCGACCACGAACTATGTCGTGCCGCGCAACAACAACCCCGCCAGCGGCGACGTCAACGCGTGGGGCGACGATTACGGTAACCGCGTGGATCGTTTCCTCGCGTGCGTCGCCTATCTCGACGGGCAGCGCCCCAGCATCGTGCTCTGCCGCGGTTATTATACCCGTGCGGTGCTCGCCGCGTGGGATTGGCGCGGCGGTCAGCTGACGCCGCGTTGGGTTTTCGATACGGATGTGGGCAATCCAAATGCTCCGTACGCCGCGTGGCGCGGACAAGGCGCGCACTCGCTCACGGTGGGCGACGTCGATGTCGATGGCCGTGACGAGATCACCTTCGGCGCCGCTGCGATCGACGACGATGGCACCGGGCTTTATTCCACGCTCCTCGGTCATGGCGATGCGCTGCACATGAGCGACATGGACCCGGCACGAGCGGGCTTGGAAGTCTGGATGGTTCACGAATCGCCCAGCTCGTATGGCGCGAACGGCTCGTCATTCCGCGATGGGCGGACGGGGGAGATCATCTTCGGTCTCAGCGGCCAGAACAGCGACGTCGGCCGCGGCTGCGCGGGCGATATCGATCCGCGCCATGTCGGTTACGAACTCTGGAGTTCCCGCGGCAGTCTCGTTTCCGCCACAGGCGCGGCGATCACGAGCAGCAAACCTCCCATGAACTTCATGTGTTGGTGGGACGGCGACCTCCTGCGCGAGACGCTCGACGGCATCACCATCGGCAAATGGAACTGGCTCGCGAGCTCCACCAGCCCGCTGCTCGTCGCCACCGGCGCCTCCTCCAATAACAGCACCAAGGCCACGCCGAATCTCTCCGCCGATTTCCTCGGAGACTGGCGCGAGGAAGTCGTTTGGCGCGCGAGCGACAGCTCCGAATTGCGCATCTATTCCACGACGATTCCCACGACGTATCGCTTCCCGACGCTCATGCACGATCGCATGTACCGCGTCGCGATCGCTTGGCAGAACGTCGCCTACAACCAGCCGCCTCATCCGGGTTTTTACCTCGGTGAAGGCATGAACGCTCCACCGGCGCCGGATATCGTCACGTCTCTCGCCGCGCTCGGCACGCCTACTCCGGCGGTCCACTCGATCAACCGGTATAATCCCTCCACCTCAGGCACGGGCGCGACCGGCGTCACCTTCCGAGTAACCTTTAATACGCCGGTCGCAGGAGTTGATGCCGCGGATTTCGCCGTGGTCACGACGGGATCGGTTGTCGGAACCGTATCCGCCGTCTCGGCACAAAGCGCCGTCGCGTACAATGTCACCGTCGGCTCCATCACCGGTACCGGCACGATCCGACTCGACCTCAACGCCTCGGGCACGGGCATCACGGCCCTCGCCGATGGCGCGGCGATCGCGGGCGGTTTCACCGCTGGCGAGACCTATAACCGCGCGACTCTCGCGTGGACGCGTCAGACGACGGGCGGTCTCTGGAGCGATGCCGCGAATTGGGATGGCGGGGTCATCGGCGACGGCGCGAACAGCGTGCCGATCTTCGGCAACTTCGACCTGCTGGCCGACAACACCGTCACTCTCGACTCTGCCCGCACCATCGGCGGTTTCACGTTTGGTGATGCGCTTCCGGCCAGTCCGGCGAGTTGGATAATCACCGACGGCGGCGATCCCGCGAACGTTCTCACGCTCGACGTCACCTCGGGCAACGCCACCGCCACGGTCGGCGCGCTCGGCACCGGCTCCACTGTCACGCTCGACGTTCCTCTGGCTGGCTCTGACGGTTTCGCCAAGGCAGGAGCAGGTACACTTGTGATCGCGAAACCCTCGACGATCACCGGCGGCGTCAATGTCGGCGCCGGCATCCTGCGTATCGGCACCGGCGGTACGCTCGCCAGCACAGCTGCGACGGGAATTTCCGGCTCCGGCACCCAGCTCAATGTGGCGGGCGGCTCCTTCACCAGCTCCGGTCTCGTCACGATCAACGCCCCTTCTTCGCTCGTGCTCGATAGCGGCACGCTCGCGCTCCCCGGCGGCGTGCGCACCAATAACAGCGACGCGGCCACATTGCGCATCAACGGTGGTACCTTCACCACCACCGCCATCACCGTGCAGCGCAACGGCGGCGCATCGCCCAATTTCGCGGCGGGTGTGATCGTGACCGGCGGCACATCGACGGTCGGCAGCGTGGGCCTCGGCACTAACAACTCCACGGGCACGCTCTCTGTCGAAGGCGGCAGTTTTACCGCGACCGGCGCCGTCACCGTCGGCAACCAAGCCTCCGGCGGACGCGGCGGCGCGATCCGCGTGCTCGGCGGCAGGTTGACGTCCACCGAAGCCACCAACGGCATCATCCTTTCCCGGGTCAACGGCACCAACGCCAACAATGTTGCCTCGCTCACCGTGACCGGCGGCGTTGCGACCGCCGAGAAGATCACGCTCGGCTTTAATTCCGCCGTGAACGCCGGCTCCGGCACCGTGCGCGTAAATGGGGGAGCGCTTTATCTCGGCTCCGGCGGCATCGTGAAAAATGGCACCGCGGGCATGACGACCTTGATCGATCTCTCCAGCGGCACACTCGGCGCGAAAGCGGATTGGAGCACGACGCATCCGGTCGCGCTGCCTGCCGGCGGCAACATCGCTCTGCGCGCGGCGGACGAATCCGGTGTGCTCGCAAATATCACGCTCGCAGGCGTCCTTTCCGGAGCGGGCGGCTTCACGAAGACCGGTGGAGGCACGCTCACGTTGTCCGCCGCGAATGCGTTCACGGGGGATGTTTCCGTCAACGACGGCGCGCTGCTCCTCACCGGCGATTTCGCCGCGGGCGGCGCGGTCGCCGTGAACGCTGGCGGACGTTTCGGCGGCACCGGCACGGCCGGCAAACCTCTCTCTCTCAACAGTGGTGGCACCGTCGCGCCGGGTATTGGAGGCGCCGGTACGCTCGGCGGCGCCGCCCTCACGTGGAATGGCGGCGGTCAGCTCGCCTTCGACCTCGGGGCGTCCGGCGACCGGCTGGCGCTCACCGGTGCTTTCACCAAGGGCTCCGCCGGTACGTATGCGTTTTCGTTTACGCCTCTGACGCCGCCGGCAATCGGCGACTCCCATACCTTGGTCACGTTTGGCTCCACGGATTTTTCCGCCGCAGACTTTACCGCGGAAGGACTTGGCTATGTGCGCGGCGACTTCGCGGTCGTGCCCGGTGCGCTCACCTTCACGATCACCAGCGACGGCTCCGGCTGGAATTCTTTTAATAGCTGGGCGGCTTTCCACGGGCTTCCCGCCGGTGCCGACGGCCCGTCGGACGACCCGGATGGCGACGGCTCCGATAACTTGCTCGAATTCATTCTGGATGGCGACCCCGCCACGGCTGCACCTCCGGCTATCTCGCTGGTGAAAGTGAGCGCGGGCGGCCTGGACTATCCAGCGATCCAATACGTCCGGCGCATCGCCCGCGGCGACGTGCGGATCGAAACGCGGGCTGCCACGACTCTTGACTTCGCCCTGCCGCTCGGCTCCGTCGAGGTGTCAGTGACACCACAGGACGGCGACCTGGAAATCGTGACCGTGCGTTCCGCGGTCCCGTTCGACCAGGAGCCCCGCCAATTTCTCCGATTGTTCGTTACCCTTCCCTGAAAAATCATGATCAAGCATCGCATCACCCTGCTGGCCGCCTTTTGCGCGAGCCTCCTGTCCGTCCAAGGCGCCACCACTGTCGCCTCCGCGCCTTACGGCGCCATGACCGCCTCCCTCTCGACCAATACCGCCGGCATGGCATTCCCGCTGATCGCCGCCGATGTATTCGCCGGTCGCATCGCCTCCAACACGACGTCCACGCTGACCTTCGAGACCTCTGGTCTCTCAGCGGCCCTCACGGCCGGGCAGCTTTATTACGTCGAGATCGTCAGCGGCCCGCTTGAAGGCGAACGCTTCGACCTCGATACCGCCGCGACCATCGGCTCGGGTAATGCCACTCTCAACCTGGCGACCTCCTCCAACAGCACGAGCAACACGCTTGCCGCCGACGTGCTCGCACAGGCCCGGGCCATCGTCCGCCCGCATGTGACGCTCGGTAAACTCAGCGCGATGTTCTCCCCCGCGCTGGTGGGTAACACCGCCAACTCGCTGGCGGACGGCGTGCGTGTCTATGGTGGGTTGCTCGGCTTCTCCTCGTATTATCTGCGCCCCGATGGGACTTGGCGCTCCACACCCGTCAGCGCCGACCAGACCAATCTGGTGATCCCGCCGGACAGCAGCGTGGTCATGTTGCTGCGTTCGGGCGCGAAGCAATGGACGCACTTGGGCGCGGTTCGCACCAACGTGTTTCGCAAAAAGCTGAAGGTCGGTCTCCAAAGTTTCGCGACAGGGTTCCCGCTCGATCTATCCGCGGTCCAGGTCGGCGCTTTCGTCGACGCGCAGGAAGATCCCGCCGTGCAATGGACCGGTTCCGACTCGCCTGGCCACGCGGACAACTTTCGCGTGTACGATGCCTCGATCGACAATTATCGCGTTCACTATCTGCGCGCCGATGGGACCTCATGGTATCTCACCGGCGGATCGACGGATCTTTCCGCGACGCCGTTCCTGACCACCCAAAACTCGATCCTCTTGGGCCGCAGGAAGTCGGATCCCGGCTACCTCATCATCCGCCCGTTCAGTCTTTGAACGCAGGCGGGTCCCTCTTCGAGCGCGCCGCATCCGGCGCGCTTTTTTTTCTCCCTTTTCTCCCTCATCCCAGACTGTCCGATTGAAAACGCACTGAATGAGCGCCCGCCGCCCGCCAGAGCTTGGCCCGCTTTTCCCCCTGTCCCGTTTCTTCCGCATCACTGGCTGAACGGACTTCCGATTCACCCCCGACAGCGACCCTCTCTCATGCATCACCGTATCGTTTCGTCCCAGATTCGTCGTGCCTTCCTCGCAGCGCTTGCCCTGGCTGCCGGCGCCACCGCCCTTCAGGCGATTCCCGCCTTTCCCGGAGCCGAAGGTTTCGGCGCCAATGCCGTCGGCGGCCGTGGCGGCTCGGTCTACATCGTCACCAATCTCAACGACTCCGGCGCCGGCTCCTTCCGCGACGCCGTCAGCCAGCCGAACCGCACGGTGGTTTTCGCCGTGGGCGGCATCATCACGCTCACCTCCGGCCGCGTGTCGGTGAAAAGTAACATCACCATCGCCGGCCAGACCGCTCCGGGCGAAGGCATCACCATCTACGGCAACGGCGTCTCCTTCTCCGGCGCGAACAACACCATCTGCCGCTACATCCGCTTCCGCCAGGGCATCAACGGCGACAGCGGCACCGA
>CAMLSH010000013.1 GCA_946482625.1 uncultured Opitutaceae bacterium | reverse complement strand
GCCAGCGCGGCCACCGGCGTTTCCGCCAGGAGTACGATGGGGTGCATTTCGCGCCAGCCGTAATTGGGCGGGACGATCGGCATCGAGTTGCGCGAGTACGCATGTCCGTATTGGAAACCGAACGACAACACACACCCGGCGCCAAACGCTGTCCGGGCGATGGCCGTTTTACCGCTTTGGATGTACGCGCCCAACGCATCTCCACCTCGAAACGCCACCGTGGACCAGCCGTGCGGGATCAGCGCATCTTTCCACTGGATGCAGTCGAATTCGACCGGTTCCTCTTCGATGCCGAAGACGCGTCGCGCGAGTTCGCAGTGCGGTCCGTGAAAGAGCGTTCCGCCCCCAACGACGAACGTTTTCACCGCCGCTTCCAGCGCGGCATTGTCGCCACATTCGTAGAGGGAATTATGCGGCACGATCAACGTCCGATAGTCTTGCAACGCTCCGGCGGTGACCTGATCCGGATGCAAAATATCCACATGCCAGCCGAGATCGACGAACTGCGCGTACCAGCCGAGCAGGTCCATGCGATGTCGCCCCTCCGCGTCTACATCGAGCGGTTCATAGAGGCTCATTTCGGCGGGGAAAAGCAACGCGACCTCCCTGACTCGCGGCCGGTCCAGCAAGGGCATCACCTCGGCCGCCCAACGATTTCCTTGGCGCAGCGACTCTTTGAAAACCTCGTCCATCCGGAAAAGCACGCCGCCATCGTCGAGCCCGCTGTAGCCATAAGCGTGGAGGGACGTCGCCCCGGCTGCCACGAGCGTGCCGAGAGCCTCGCACGGCGGCACCACGCGGTAAATGTCCCCGTTGACGTGGCGGCCCAAATACAAGCCACCGGTGAAGGACCGGCCAGCGTTTGCCGTGCGGAGGATGGCGCCTTCGGCACTCACCACCATCGCATCGGCCCGGTTCTCGGCATTGAGCGGCGACGTCATGAACAGGACGCCGTCCACGTGCGGTGCGAGACGATAGACATCCAGCGCACGTTTTCCCGTCGGCCAGATCGTCTGCCCCGGCGGGTTGAAGAAATAGCCCCACTGATGCAGCACCGGCTCGATGAAAAGCGCCGGCTCCAGTTCGCGCCAACGACGCTTCATCGTCGCGAAATAGTTCTCCATCTCGCCAGCGAGATAACGCTGATTATCCATCCAGCGGAAAAAGTCCGGCGTGCGCCGCGCGAAATCGTCTGCCGAAGGACGGGCGCATTCCACCCAGCTGAGTTCCTCGGGGCGCAACCAGTATTCCGAGGTCGTGAGCGTCGCGAAAGCGGTCGCGGTCAGGCCATACCGGTGGTTCAACCGCGTGATGTCTCCCGCATAGCGATTTTCCAACCACGCGAGGTAACGCTGCCGGCCTTCCTCATCGAAGCTCGGCTTCGGAATCGGGTCGAACATCGTCTGCATGATGATCCGCGGCGTCCCGCCCGGACGGCGGCGCATACCGGGACCGTAGAGTTTCAGCAGCCCGGCGACATGATCCACCATCGTTTGCTGCGCGCGTGGAGACCAATACTTGTACGTCCCCATCAACGCGCCGTCCGGAAGCACCGCCTCCTCGCCGCGCACCGGTGGGACATCACGGATGGTTGGATACAAGTTATCGCCGCACAGGTAGAGCGCGAGCATCGTGTAATCGAGGCCACGCGCCGCCGCCTCCTGCATCATGAACTCCTGCATGCCCACGTACTGGCTAGCGGGTTCTCCGCGATAACGGGCGAAGAAGTCTTCCCACGGCTTCGAGTCTAGATTCACCGTGGTGAACCCAAGTCGCGCGATTTCCTCGATGCCGCGCCGCACGCTTTCGCGGTCACTGAAAAACGGCTCGAAGAAATTGCCGAACCAAATGCTGATCGTCGGTCGCAGGGTCGGAGCAGAATTCTCTGCAGGGGTGGACATGGGTTGAATCAAAGCGGCTCCGAGCGCCGGGCTCATCCGATGCTAGCGATGGCGCCCAGCTTTCGATGCCCGGCTGGTTCAGACGATGGATTTGAAATCACCGGGGCCGTTTACTTCCACGATCCGGGCGACTTCTTCGCGTCGGCGTCGGTGAGGACCGGGCCGCGGGTCTCGATCACCGAGCCGGTTGCCTGATCACTCATGAGAATCGTAACGCCGGGCAGTTCGTTGATGAGCTTCACGTCCTTGGTCGCCATAGGCCGGATGGGGCTGCTCATCTCGGCGTGATCGGGCATGGCGAAACCAAGCATGATCGGAACGCGGGGGAAGTTTGTTTCGTAGTCACGCGCTGTCAGCCGCACGCGATGATTTTCGCCGGCGATAGTCGCGATGGCATGAACCGTTCCGGCCGAGACGCCGCCGGCGAGTTCGAGTTCGACGTCGGAGTTTTTACCGCCGCGCAAATAGAGCAGCGGACCGTTCACCATGTTTCCACGGCTACCACGCACGACGACGTTCGAGCCGAGGAGAAACGCGCGTTCGCAGCCGAGGGCGATGCCGCCGTCGATGGTCGTTTTGTCGTCGGAAGATTCGGAACCGGCGATCTCGAAGCCCGCGCGCGTGTTGATCGCGACGCAATTGATCAGCGCGACTTTGGTGAGCCCGCCGTAGGTGCGAAAGCCGTCTTCGACGAGACTCTTCACGTAGCCGGGTGTGATCATGAAGCGACCGTCGCGATTTTCGTAAACCGACTTGAACCCAAGATCGAACGCCGGGCCGGACGTGTCGCGGAGCATCTCGTTCGTGGAACGCATCACGCCCTCGGCGTAGCAATCTTCCAGGCGGATATTCGTGGCCTTCTGGATGTAGAAACAATGACCGAACGCGCGGCTGAAAACTTTGCAGCGGCGCAGCGTGTTGAAATTCCCGCTGATGAGCACACCACTCTGTTTCTGAAGCGGCGCCAGATTCGGACCGCCTTTGCCAAGCAGATCGCCATAGCCGTACGGATACGAGCCATGCACGTGAAGGGTGAGGTTTTCGATGGTGTTACGATCGCCGTGGATCGAGAAGATGTTGCCGCCACTGCCTCGCTGCGGACCGGTGTTGCGAATCGTGAGACCGTTGAGCGTGTTGCCGTTACCCGAGACGATCACGCACCGCGTGTAGCCAGGCGGGAGTTTCGGATAGAGCATCGTGTCGATCTCCAGCACGACATCGGTGAAATCGAAACGGTTGTCGCTGCCGGTCAATTCCATCATCGGCACCGGCGGACGGCCCGCGCCCTTCGGCGTCTTCTCCCGGATGGCCGCGAGCACCGGCTCCGTCAGGTAGTCGGCCATGCGATACACGCCGGGCTCGAGTTTGACGCTCTTGCCGCTCCCCGCCGCCTGCTCGACGAGTTGGGCGAGGCTGGACACACGGATCGCGTCGGCCGCCGTGACGGTAGAAACGATGGCTGAAGAAAGGGCGGCAAGACAGAGCAGGGACTTGAGGGGATGCATAAGAAACCGGGAAAGTGGTCGTGAGTTCGGTTGCCCGAGAAACGGAGCCGTCTTCGGATGAACGGCGCCGATGGGAAAATGGCCCTGCGTGTGTTTCAGGGCCATTGGTTTTTTGATGTTCGCGATGTGAACAAGGAAACCCGATCAGAGTTTCAGACCGGCCGTGAGGTAGAAGCTGATCGGTTGCTTGAGCGCATAGCCGTTCGGCACTGTTTCACGAGCGGGCGAGGTGTAGTCGTTGTTCAACGGACGGACCGCCGTGCTGCCAGACTGATAGATCGGTCCGCGTTCGTTGAGCAGATTGCTGATGCGCAGGTTCAGGTTGATCTCCCGGTTCCCCTTGAGACGCCAGCGGTAGGCGACGGTCGCCGTGACGGTATAGTCATCGTCGGGCGAATACACGGGGTCGTACGCATCGACGTCAGGATTGTCGATCGACTGGGCGGGGTTGGCCGGGTTCACGATGGTGTCTGAGCCGCGATAACCGACGATCTGCTTCGCGCGATAGTTCAGACCCACGCCCAGACGCAGGCCTTTGAGACGGCCCTTATTGAACGTGTAATCGGTGAACACATTCGCGTTGGGCTGGTCCTGCACGATGCGACGGTCGGCGACGAAGTTGGTCAGATTGGTGAAGATGGCGTTGTAGTTGTTAACGGCCGCCTGTGCATCGGTGCCGGTCGTGGGAACGCCGGGGCGCACCACGGCGATGCCCTGCGCATTCACGGTGCCGCCGGCGTCTTCAAGAATCTGTTGGAAGATCGCAGTGTTGGTGGCGACGTAGGCTTTCGTTTCCGGATACGCATTCTCCTCATAAACCTTCGGCAGACCGACATTCAGGATGGTGCGCCAGTTACGCGTGATGTTCGCCACGAGTTCGAGTTCGTAGCCTTCGGCGGAGCGGTCGCGGAAATCGCGCACCACGCCCGGGATGTCCGTAGCTCCGCGGCGATTCCGGGCGGTGGCATCGGCCACGTCATCGAGATGGCGACGGCTGTAGAGACCGTTGATCTGACCGGTGACCGACGCGGGATCGATGTACGAACCGGTTTCAGAATTCTCGTAGCGGCCGACACTGATATTGAGCCGGTCTTTCAGCAGAGCGAAACGAAGGCCCACGTCGGTGCCATCGCCTTCCACCGGCGGGAGCACGGAGCCGTCGATCTTCGGTGTCGCGATGGGCAGGCTGTAGCTCTCGGCGAAGTTGTAGAACGCGCTGATCTTCGACGTGACATGGACGACAGCGCCCATCGACTTGGTGAACTTGCTGCCGGTCACCACGGGAGCGGAGTAGTCGTCCTTGAAGCGGTCGTTCGCGTATTGAGCCTGTGGGTTCAGACCGGTGCGCGGCCGATTCGCGGCTTCGCGTTCTGCTCCGATGGGAACACCGCTGGCGTTCTTCGGCACATAGCTGAGCGAGAAATAGTCCGCGGGCGCAGCCGGGCGGTAAAGCACGGTCCGACCGTCCCAGTCTGTGGGGTAGTCGCCCTGCACGCGTTGCAATTCCACGAGCGTGCTGAAGTCGTCGTAGCGCCCTGCGAGCACGGTCACGAGGCGGTCTTTGAAGAATTTGGAAATGAGCGCGCCTTGAGCGTAGTTGTAGCGATTGGCCGTGCGTTGGTTGGCGTCCGCCCGGTTTGTCCAGGGAGCCCAGAAGGGCGAAACCGTGGACGTCTGATTCGTGAGCGGGTTCACATAATTAATCGCACGGGTGGGCACCGAACTGCTGCGATCGCCAGTGTACAAGTATTCGCGAAAGCGAACGCCGAGAGCTTCATTTCCCCATTGGCGGCGGTCGGCATCGAGCCCCAGCGAGAGGATTTCTCCGCCGCCCAAAAGCTCCTGGTCGATGAGGCCACCCATGATGCTCACGCTGTACTTGCCCCAGCGCCCCGCATCTTTCACGTAGGCGATCGCGGCGCGGAGCGAATCCACGTTGTTGACGTTTTTCGCCCGGGCGTAGGTGGCGATTGCATACGGCTGCAGGAAGTTCGGGTTGTTCTGTCCGGTAGGGAGCACGCGGTTGATGTCGATGTAGATATCCGATGTGCCGCGGCCCTGATCCTGGTTGATGCGATTGGTGCTACGGGTCTGAGCGCCGGCGATCTCGAAGAACCATGAGTCACCGATCTGATGGCTCAACGTGATCTGGCGGTCGCTGAACTCCTGCTCGATGACGAAGTTATTGAGAGCCATGGTTGTCTCTTCATCGGGCATGCGAAAATAGGAATTCTCGATGGCCGTGTCGAAGCGGTTGCCGGGCACGTTGAACGAGTAGAGCAGGTTGGCCGCCCCGCTGCCCAGACCCTGCGAACCCACCTGAGTAAAGCCGCCGATCGGCGTGGTCGCGCTCGAACCGCCGCCGCGCGTGAACGGCTGGTTTTGGAAATTCACGATCGAGTCGATTCCGTTTTGCGGGTCGTACACGAAGAAATTGCTACCACGCCGGTCGACGCCTTGGGGCGCGCCAGTGCCGGTGAGAAAATTTCCCGACGCGGTAGGCGCAGTCCCGTTGCGGATCGCGTCCGTCATCGGTCCGGAGAACACCGTGTTGCCGTCCCAACCGGCGAGGAAGTCGCGCATGAAAGAACGCGGGATGTTGCGGTCCTGACGCCCGATTTCGCCCTCGATACGCAACTCCGTTTTCGCCGCCAGCTTCACAGTCGCGGTGGCAAAGGCCGCCTTCGTGCGCTCCTTCTCGTTGTCACGCCAGCCGTCGCGATCGCCATAAACGGCGGACGCACGCACCGCGACCCGGTTGCCCAGCGGCTGGTTGATATCCACGACCGTGCGGTAGTTGTCCCAAGACCCGATGCTCTGCTCAATGCGTTGAAACGCGTTTCCGAACCGGGCGCGCTTGGTCATCGCGGTCTGCACGCCGCCCAACGTGCCGCCGTTGCCGAAAAGCACGGAATTCGGCCCGCGACCGAAATCGTAGCGCTCCAGGCTGTAGCTATCCATCGGTGCGTAATAGAGGAAGAAGTTGCGCTGGCGCATCGCGGCCGTACCGGCACCACGAATACTGATGGGAACGGTGATGTTGAAAAAATCACCGCCGCCCTGGCCATCGGCAAAGACCAGCGTGTTGGTCGTCCAGTTACTCGCCTGGGTGAGATCCGTGATGCCAAGAGCATCGATGAAATCGCGCGTGATGACCGAATAGGCCGCCGGCGTGTCTTTCAGGTCCAGAGCGAGGCGACCACCGGCCAACGCCGAAGCCGCTGCGAAAGAGTCGTCGCGATCCGCTTTCACCTCGAAGGGCGACAGCGCGAGGATCTCCTCGGCACCCGCATCCGTGGTGGGCGCGCTGGGTTCGGGCGCCACGTCTTGCGCCTGGGTCAGCGCCGGCAGCGACAACGCGAGGCAACCCAGAAAAAGCGACCGGACGGGAAAGGTTGGGGACATTTTTGGCGGCAAGTAGTCGGATGCGCGCGGGTGACCTGGTTTGGTAGGTACGGTTGTTTTCATTGGGGGAGGAACGGTGCAAATCTGGAATCGAGATTCGCGGTTGGCTGGAGGTCGGTTCGGGGTGAGACGGATGTGCGCCTCGTTGGCGGACGCTTCGCGAAGAAAACCCACTGCTGAAAGCGAAGTGTATCCTCGTCGGCGAATGTAGGCGAATGCGTGCGTCCAAAATAACCTGCTCGCAATCAGTGCCGCCGTTTTCACTGGAAAACGAGCGCGCGTCCCGCCGCGTCAATCACGTCAACCTGACCTCGGCCGGGCGCAACGCATCCAGAGCCCGACGCCTTGCGTAACCTGAAGTTCGGATTGATCTCCGCCATGAGTTAATAATTATTATTTACCCGTCGAACCCGCGGAATTCCCCCAAAAAACGCCATGATCCCCGCCTTTTCCACCTTGGGCTGTCCGGACGCCCACCTTGATGACGTCGTCGACCTGGCCGCGCGCCATGGCATCGGCGCCGTCGAACTGCGCGCACTCGCATCGACCACCGAGCTGCCGGCATATCTCGAAAAGACCTACGGATCTCCGGCCGCCCTCGTCGCCTGCATGCAGGCGAAAAACGTCCGGGTTGTTGCCCTGGACACAGCGTTCTCGCTCGCGAAAGCAGGTACGGAGGACCGCGCGCAGTTACTTCGCTTCGTGCCTTGGGCCGAAGCCCTCGGGGTTCGCTGGCTGCGTGTCTTCGACGGTGGCTTTCCTGAGGACGATGCGACGAGCGACGCCATGGCCGCCTCGTGGGACTGGTGGCAGGCAATCCGCGCCGAACAGCGCTGGACCGTGGATGCGATGATCGAAACGCACGACTCGCTTATCACCACTCCGTCGATACTCCGCTTTCTCGCGAGATGCCCGTCTGCCAGCCTGCTCTGGGACAGTCATCACACATGGAAAAAAGGCGGCGAAGACCCCGTCTCCACCTGGAACGCGATCAAAGACCGGGTTGTGCATATCCACGTGAAGGACAGCATCTCCACACCCAGCCCGCGCCATCCGTTCACCTATGTGCGACCGGGCGAGGGCGAGTTTCCTGCCGGCGCGTTGCTCCAACGTCTCCGCGCGGAATTCAGCGGCGTCGTCAGTCTCGAGTGGGAACGCCTGTGGCATCCTTATCTCCCGCCGCTCACCGAAGCGCTCGCTTCAGCCCGCCACCATCGCTGGTGGTGAATCCCCGCCCTCTCCCCTCCTCCCGCACGACTCCACTATGAACAAACTCATCGGCAAACGCGCCCTCGTCACCGCAGGCGCGCAGGGCATCGGCCTCGCCATCAGCCGCGCGCTCCTCGCCGCGGGCTGCGATGTCTTCGTCCACTATCGCCGCAGCGCGGAAGGCGCGCAGGTCCTCGCTGGAGAAGCGACGGCCGCCCATCGTCGTTTCAACAGCGACCAAGCCGATCTGACCCAGCCTCGGGAGTGCGAACGGCTGGTGGCAGAGGCGGTAGGGTTTCTCGGCGGGCTGGATATTTTGATCAACAACGCCGGCTCGCTTGTTGCCCGTCGCACGCTCGAAGAAGCCGACGAGGATTTCTGGGCCGAGGTCCTGGCCCTCAACCTCGGAAGTCTGCGGTGCGTGACCAAAGCCTCCGCTCCGCACCTCATCGCAGCCGCGGCGAACCATGGCGGGGCCAGCATCGTCAACCTCTCCTCCCTCGCCGGTCGCAAAGGCGGCCACAGCGGCTCCCTCGCCTACTCCACAGCCAAAGGCGCCGTGCTCACCTTCACGCGCTCGCTCGCCTCCGAGCTCGGCCCACGCGGCGTGCGCGTCAACGCCCTCGCGCCCGGTCTGATCCTCGGCACCTCGTTTCATTCCACGCACACCACCTCCGCCTCCGCGCAGTCCACCGTCGCCTCCATTCCGCTCGGCCGCGCCGGCACCCCCGAAGATGTCGCCCGCGCCGCTGTGTACCTGGCGAGCGAATACGACGGCTTCATCTCCGGCGCGACTCTCGACATCAACGGCGGCGTCTATTCGGCCTGAGCGCGCACGCCGGCTCCCCCGGCCCACCTGCCGCGCTCCGCGGCACAAACCGGGGAGGGACGAGCGTCAAAGCCCCGATTGCGCCGTGCGGGTATGAAAGCTCTAGGCCGGAATGCTCAATCGAGCTGATCGTCCAACGCTTCGGCACGGTCGAGATGCCTCTGCAACACCGGCAGGGTCTTCACCGCAAACGCCGCGATATCCGCATCTACGCTGCGCGCCGCCTTCTCGAACAACCGCACCGACTTTTTGTGTTCGTCGATCATCGCCTCCACGTAATCTTCGTCGAGGTCATCGGCGTCTTTATCCGCCCACTTTTCGGCGGCCTTGGTTTTCTCCCCCGACCAGCGGACGGCTTTGCGGGCGGCCAGCGTTTCGACCTCGGCGTGCGCTTCGGAATGAGTCGCGATCATCTTTTCGGCGAACCGTTTCACATCTGAATTGGTGAGCCGCCCGGCCACCGCACGAGAAACAACCAACACCTGCTGGCCAGACTTCGCCGCGTCCTCAAGGAAGGCGCGATCCGCGCGACTGACCGTCGAGGCAGGTGGCGTTTCCTCGGCTGGCGCATCGGGCAGCATACTGGGAGCAAGCGGTGTTTCTTGGGCATACAACGCCGCGCTAAAAAGCACGGCGGCGACGAAGGGTGCGCAGAGCGCAGAGGGATATTTTTTCGTGTTCATGGGCCGACTGTGCCCGAGCCACTCGGGGAGTTCCCGGTCGACGGCCGTTTCGGCATGGAGAAATCCACCGAACGCGGCTCCGGCGCCCGCCCCGCACGCATTCACGTTACCTACCTAACTCCCTAGTCGGCTAGGTAAGGAACCCGCGCGTATGCACATATTTGCAATGCGATCCCCTACACAGCCCCCGTCACCACCCCGCTACCCGCATTTGACGGATGAGCACATATTATATGTGCCATGAAACACTCCTCAGCTTTGCTGCTCCTTGGCGGGATCGTTGCGCTTTCCGCAACTGCACAGGCACAAATTATCATGCGCGTTTTTGACGTCACCGGCGTGGCGTCAGAATTGCTCTACCACCCCACCGTCCGCGTGTATGCCACCGCCGATATCACGGCGAACACGTACAAACTGGAATTTCAAAACACGTTCTTGGGAACGGGTAATTACCAAGGGACGATCACCTCGTTCGGCTTCAACACGCCGTTCTCCGATGCCCAGCTCGGGTCGGATGGTTCGAACGTCTCGTTCACCCAGCTCTGGACGCAGCTGCTGCCCGATCGCGGCGGCGTGCAGCCCGCGACGTGGAACATCCTCGAACCCTACGATCTTTCCCAAGGCGGCGGACTCTACGCCCAAGACATCGGCGACGGCACCGGCAACACCCCGCAAGGCGGCAACCCCGGCGATGGAATCAGGTTCGGCGAGATCGCCGTATTCACTTTCCAATTCGCGGATTTCACTTCCGCCGATGGCTTCTTCGATAGCGCCACCGACATCTCCGTGCGCTGGCAGCAAGTCGGAACCAACGGTTCCTTCCAGGGCAGCGACTACGGTGGAGGCAACGATCGCCCGCCGCCAAGCGAAGGCGAGGTACCGGTCCCCGAGCCATCGACCTACGGTCTGTTCGCGGCCGGTGCACTCGTCGCACTCGCGGCCTATCGCCGTTTCCGGCGCCAGGTCGCTTGAGAAACTCCGCATCGAATCGCTGAAATCGTGGCACAGCTTCAGACGCGCTCCGGGCAATCCGGGGCGCGTTTTTTTTCGCGCCTTCCGCCGCTTCCCAAACCGTGCCCGGTTGCGTGGATCAGCTGTCCAAACACCGACGGACCGCCTTCAGGATCTCCTCCTGACCGAAAGGTTTTTGAAGGAAGTTCTCTCCTCTGCGCAGCTGGATTGTCCGACCGGCGACGTCGGTGCTGTAACCGCTGACAAAAACGACTTTGAGTTCGGGCTTGTCCGTCTGCAATCGCCGCGCCAGCTGCTGGCCATTCATGCCCGCCGGCATCACCAGATCGGTCACGAGCAGCGCCACCTTCTGGTGATGCTCGGCCCACACCGCAAGCGCCTCGAGCCCGTTGCCTGCGACGAGCACACGGTAACCGTGGCGCTCGAGGATCGTCCGCGTTAACGCGCGTACCGTCGCCTCGTCCTCCACCACCAAAACCGTCTCGTGGCCGGGCTTCGCCGCCGCCTCTGCAGGCGCCGGGAGCTCCGCCTCGAGCGTAGCCGAGCTGGCGGGAAGGAATATCTGAAAATTAGCGCCGCGGCCCGGCTCGCTGGTCACCCGCATCCAGCCTTGGTGCTGTTTGACGATGCCAAAGACCGTCGCGAGCCCCAGTCCCGTGCCTTTGCCGGGCCCCTTGGTGGTGAAAAACGGTTCGAATATCCGGGGCAGCACGTCCGGGGGTATGCCCGTACCGGTGTCGCTCACACTCAAACACACGTAACGTCCAGGCGTCGCATCCGGGTGGATACTCGCCAGCGCTTCGTCCACCGTTCGTGCGTCGGTCTCGACGAGCAGCCGGCCGCCGGATGGCATGGCGTCCCGCGCATTCACGGCGAGATTCATCAGCACCTGTTCCAGCATGCCCGCGTCGGCACGCGTCACCAGCGGCCCGGCATGAAGGTGCAACTGGAGACGCACATCCTCGCCGATGATGCGTTGGAGCAGCTTGGAGAGATTCACGACGACATCGTTCAGATCGAGCTCCCGGGGCTGCATCACCTGGCGCCGGCTGAAGAGGAGCAACTGCCGCGTGAGATTCGCGGCCCGCTGAATGGTGACGCGGATATCTTTCAAACCTTCCCTGGCCTCCCCGGGCAACGCGTCGATGTTCGTGAGCAATTCGGCCTGCATGAGCATCGCCGCGAGCAGATTGTTGAAATCGTGCGCGACGCCGCCCGCGAGCTGCCCGATGGCCTCCATCTTTTGCGACTGGCGAAACTGCTCCTCCAGCTTGCGATGCTCGGTGATGTCGCGGGCCACACCGATGATCCGCTCGATTTCCCCGGCGCCATTTCGCACCGGAAACGCCTGATCGCGCACCCACCGCACCTGCCCATCCGGGCGCACGATGCGGTACACTTCGTCGTACGAGCCCGCCTTCTGCCGTGTCATCGCAGCCTGGCGCACCCGTTCCCGGTCATCGTCGTGGATCGCCGTGAGCCACGAAGCAGGATCATTCGCGAGACTCTCGCGCGTGCGACCCCAGATCTTTTCGTAGGCGGGGCTGATATAGAGCATCCGGTTTTTTGCCGGATCGGTGATCCAAAAAACGTCCGCGATGGTCTCGGCCAGTTCGCGAAAACGTTCTTCGCTGGAGCGCAGCTGGGTGACCGCGCCTTGCCGCTCGCGTTCGCGTTCGAATCCTTCAAGCGCGAAGGAAATATCCATCGCCAGTTCGTCGAGCAGCCGCAATTCCTCCGCATCGAACAGATCGGGATCTCCCGCGTAGAGATTGAACACCCCGACTGTTTTGTCGGCGATTTTCAGAGGGAAAACGGCGAGCGCACGATAACCGCGCTGCAACGCGGACTCCCGCCAGGGCGCCATCGCCGGGTCCCGTTCGATATCGTTGTGAACCCGATGCGCGCCGGTCGCGACCGCCTGCGCGGCGGGTCCGATCGCTGGCATACCATCGTGCGTCCCGGCGGCTACAATATCGAGAAAACCCTCGGCAACCCCCGCCGAGGCCGCTGGTTTCACCTCCCCCGTCGCCGTATCCGTCATTCCGATCCAAGCCATCCGGAAGCCGCCTTTTTCCACCGCGATCTGGCACGCCCCTTTGAGCACCGCGGCGATCTCCCGCTCATGCACAATCAACTGGTTGATGTCGCTGAGCACCGCATAGGTGCGGTTCAACTGCCGGATACGCCGCTCCGTCAGTTTTCGTTCGGTGATGTCCTGCACGGTTCCGTGGGACCGCACCGCCCGCTTGTCTTGCCCATAGATCGTCAAGCACCGCTCGTGAACGTACTTGATCCGCCCGCCGTCGAAGAGCAGCCGGTGCTCGATGTCGTACTGATCCCCACTCTGCACGGATGCCTGGAAAAGGCTATCAACCCGAAAGCGATCGTCCGGATGGACGGCCGCCAGAAACGCCTCGTAGGTCGGCACGAAACGGGAAGGATCGCGCTCGAAGATGCGATAGGCCTCCTCGGACCACTCCAGGCGGCGGGTGGTCAGATCGAGATGCCAGCTGCCGATGTGCGCCAGCTGCTGCGCCTCCTTGAGAGTGGTTTCGCTCACCCGCAGCGCTGCCTCCGTCTTTTCGCGCACACCGATCTCGGCCCCGAGTTCCCGATTCGCCCTGCGCAACCGGCCGCGCTCAAGAAACACCCGTATGCTCTGGGTCAAAACCAGACCGGCCAGCAGCGCCATCAGTCCGATGAACCACCCCTGCCGCCAGACGGGCGGCAGCACGACAAACTCCAGCACAGCAGGAGTGGGGTCTACGTTGAAATCCCGATCCCGCGCTCGCACTTCGAACCGGTGCGCCCCGCTGGGCAGGGTGAAAAAGGCGTGCCCGCGTTCGGACGTGAACGCCGACCACGGTCCGTCGTCCAGACGAAATGAATACTGCAGGCGCGCCTCGTCCGGACTGCGCCAAGAGGCAGTGCCGTTCCACAGGACGGATAAGTTCCCCGGCTGCGCCACTTCCGGCGCGCCAGCGGTGATCGTCGTCTCGGGCGGGTTCCCTGAAAACCGGTGGCAGACGGTCCAAAATTCACACGTGGCCAGATCCAGAGGCGGGGCTTTCGACCAGCCCCGACGCATCCAGTCGGGGGCGAAGCGATTGATCCACAGGCTGCCTGAGCGCGCCGCTTTCAGGCTGCCTCCCTCATGGGGAATGCTCAGTTGCGAAGGCAGGAGATCCGCCGTCCAGGTCTCGCCGTCGAAACGACTCACGCCCCGGTCGGTGGACGCCCAGATCGAGCCATCCTCCGTCTGCACGATGCTGCGAACGGTGTTGGCCACGAGGCTGTCCTTGCCTTGAAAGCCCTTCCACTCCCGCCCGTCGTAATGCAGCGCCCCGAACTGTCGCGTGCCGATCCACATCTCACGTTCCCGCGAGGTGAAAATCGTTTCGATGATCCCCAGCCGGATGGGCGGCGGCGGGGAGGAAACCTGCCAGGTCTGGCCGTCACCCGCTATCAGGATGTTGCGACCTGCCCAGATCTTCCCATCGCGCGATTCTCCCAGGCAAAGAAATTTCCCGATCGGCTCCGGGCGCTGCGTGACCGGAAGCAGCGACGCGAGGTTGGAGTCGTCGAACCCCGGCTGCGCCCGGCCGGGCTGGTGGTGATGAATCCACTTCTCGCCGCGAAACTGCAGGAGCCCGGCCCGGTGGCGCGCCGGCCCCGACGTATCCACCGCGGCACTAAACCAGAGCGAACCGTCCGCCGCCTCCAGCACGCCCCGCCACTCAATACCCCAGGAAAAATCGTCGTGAATAAACCGGGTCCATTTTCCACCGCTATAACGCGCGGTCGCCGCCGTCTGTCCGTGGCTTCCGGCGAGCCAGACATCGCCGCCCGCGGTCCCAAGCAGCGCGATAGGCGTATCGATCAGGCCGTCCTCGGCTCCGTAACTGGTCCACTCTCCGGCCTCGTGGACGACGACGCGCCCGCTCCGGTGCAGGAACCACTGCGCGCCCCCCGCGCTTTCCCATTGGAAGTTGAGATCGCGCAAGGTGAGCCAGCGCGACGTCTGGAAATCCACGCGCAACAACTCCGTATCCGGTCCGCCAATCCACAACGCGCCATCGGCCGATTGTAGGAGAAAGTTGCGCGTCGTCGGGATCGGCACCTCGGGCTTCTCGTAGGAGCGCCATTGCCCGTTGCGATGAGCGCAGACCACATACCGCCCCGAAACCCAGAGCGTGCCGTCACGCGTCTCGAGCAGATTCCCGACGTCGCCGGGCAGGCCCGCGTCGGTGAGCGAGGTGGTCTTCCACGTTTTCCCGTCGAAAACGCTGATATGCCCCGAGAGAAGTCCGTAACCCACCCACACCGAGCCATCGTGAAGCGGCAAAATGGACGGCATCCGTCCGCACACCAGACCGTCGAGTTCATTGTAGATCTCCCATCTGCGGGCCGTATCCGACGCATCCGGCACGGTCGCGGAAACGTCGCCCGACGCAGGCGGATCGAAGCGCAATATTTCGCCGCCCTCCGTTCCGAGCCAGACCCGGCCTCGCGGATCGACACTCACTTCGGCGAGATCTGAGCGCCGCTTTGAAAGGGAACCGCTACGAGACCGGTTCAGGATGGCATCGGGTAACAGCGCGATCTCCAGCGTCGGGTGGCTGTTGTTCGCCCGCAACTCCGCCGCAGTTTCTGGCCCTGTATAGAGCGTCCACTTCCCGCCAGAAAAACGCACGGCGCCCCATGAGGTCGCGGCCCAGAGCGCGCCATCGGGGGCAATCGCAAGCTTCCTGAGCTCTCCAAACCGTTTTCGCGAGACGGGAAAAAGACGGGTCCATTGGCCGTCGCCGAACCGGCTGATCCCCCACCGCCCGCCCGCGTACAAAATCCCGTCGGGTCCGACGCAAAGCGTCGTCACGCTGCCGCCGCCCACCTTGTCGTTCGCGTGATAGCTCCAGTCGATGCCGTTAAAACTCCAGATACCTTCGGCAGTGCCGAACCACAGCGTGCCATCCGCCCCCTCGGCCATGCATTGAGCGTTCCGTCCGCTCAGCTCCGAAAAGGTGCGCCAGCGCCAAGGCTCCAGCATGGCATCGCCGATGACCGGCTGATACGGAGTGGCGCCAAAACACGCGAGGCTGCCAAGTGTGAGCACGACCAGCAGCACGGCCACGATCCGCTCTTTGAGCCCAAGATCCGGATACACAAAAGTAACCTGCGCATATTCCGCACGGGTGGGGGTCCTCAAACTTCTCCGACGGAAGTGGGCACCGTGTTTCACGAATGGCTTATCAAGGGCAACGCCCCCTGCCCTGCCAAGTTCAATCCCGCCGGCGCGGACCCCAAGTCCCACCCCATTCGCCGGATACCTTTATCCGGGAGGTCTTGAACGGAGGCACGTACTCGTACGCACGGAAACGATTATCACGACATGCGCCGCTCGAGGTTTGCCGCCCTACCCGGCCCGCTCGGCCGACATGCGCGCGAACACCATTTTGCCGCCCGCAGAGGGCAGCACGCTGGCGATTTCCACGGTCACGCGCTGGCCAACATAGCTGCGTCCGCCCTGCACCACGACCATCGAGCCGTCTTCGAGATAACCCACCGCCTGGCCCTCTTCCTTGCCGGCTTTCACCAGCTCCACTTCGAGGTGCTCGCCGAGCACCAGCTCCGGCCGCAGCGAGCGCGCCAGCGAGTTGAGGTTTAGCCAGTGCACCCCGTGAAACTCCGCCATCTTCGCCAGGTTAAAATCGGTCGTGAGCAGTTTCGCGTTCATCGACTGCGCCAGAAACACGAGTTTCGCGTCTACATCCTGCTTCTTGGTCACGTCGCTCTCCGGGATGCGAATATCGATGTTTTTGATCTTCCGTAGCTCTCCGAGCACTTCCAGCCCGCGGCGCCCACGCGCCTGCCTCACCGAATCCGACGAGTCCGCCACGACGTTCAACTCATCCAGCACGAATCGCGGGATCACCAACGCGGCGCTCAGGAACCCGGCCTCGCAGATCTTCGCGATGCGCCCGTCGATCAAGGCGCTCGTGTCCACCACGACCAGCGGAGTGTCCACCTCATGCGGCACGAAACGCACGTACGGTATCACCAAGTTGAATTCATCTTTGCCGCGCAGCGCGATCACCGCGCACAGATAGGTCGCCACGAGAAACAACGACAGCTGCGTCAGGTACATGTACTGCGGATCGGCCCCCACGAACAGCGGAGACGTGCCCACGAGGTACGAGATCAACGTCCCCACGCCCAAGCCGAAGGTGATAGCCGACAGCCCGCGCAGCGAAAAACCCTTCAGCAGCACATCCGTGAGCACCGCCAGCACGCCGATCGATCCGCCGATGAACGCCGCCAGCTTCCGATGCTGGTCCCAATCCTCGACCGTGTAACACACGAGCCACCCCGCCGCTGTGCATAGCAGAATGAAAATGAGACGGATCGGGAGCAGCGTGCGGTTCATACGGATTCCTCAGGTGCGGTGAAAAATATAGAAGAGCACCAGCGGCAGAACAACGCCCACACCCATCGCGGCGTATAAAATCCTGATCGCACGCCGGGCTTTAGCCTTTTCAGCGGTTGTGTCGTCCATGTTGAATGCACTGCACAAAGCCGCTCTCCGCATGACAACCCAATACTGGCTCGTGAAGCAGGAACCCGAAGCATACGCGTGGACCAATTTCGTCCGCGACGGTCGCACCAACTGGGAGGGCGTGCGCAATTTCCAAGCCCGCAATTTCCTCAAAGCCATGCAACCCGGCGACGCCGTGCTCTTCTACGAGAGTGTGACCACCAAAGCGGTCGTCGGCGTGGCCGAGGTGACAAAAGCCGCCTTCCCTGACAAAACCGCCGACGAGGAGGGCTGGGTCGCCGTCGAACTCAAAGCCGGCAAAGCCCTGAAAAACCCCGTCACCTTGGAGCAGATCAAAGGCGAACCCACCCTCAAAGACATCGGCCTCCTCCGCCAAAGCCGCCTGTCGGTCATGCCGCTCAAGAAAGCGGAGTTCGCCCGCATCGTGAAACTCGGCGGCTGAGCGCGGGCCCGCCCACGGCGCATGTCCCTTGTACGCCGTGTCCACGAGCTGCCCGGCCCGCGCCTCGTCAAAACGCCTTCGTCACCTGCGCGTACACAAACCGGCCGCGGTTGCTATGCGTGGTCATGTCGTGACCGTCGTTGAAAGCTCCCGCAGCAAACGGCGCCTCTTCATCGAGCAGATTCGTGACACCCACACGGATCTTCACCTTCGAGAGCCAAGCCGCCGCGTCCGCTTTGAAGCGGTATTCAACATTCCCATCCAGCGTCGTCCAGCTGCTGATGTAGCGGAAGGTCCGGAGATACGTGCGCGTCGTGTCGTCTTCCAAATGGCTCACGTGATTCACGCGCGCAAATGCCGCCCACGCCCCTTTTTCCCAGCTCTGAGAAAGGAATCCGCGGTGCCGCGGAATGCTTCCCGGGGAAATCGAGTTAACCCCCACATCCACGAATCGCCCGAGCCAACTGCGAGCCGGCGAACCTTCTTCCGACACCAAATCCCACGACAAGGTCGTGTTCGCTCCCAACCGGGAGACCCAGCGCGCTCCCGCTAGATTCGGCCAGGCATAAGTGATCGCGTAGTCGAGTCCGGTCGCTTCGCGCGAAGCCACGTTCATCGGCGTCGACGATACTCCGATAACCGAGCCGCCCGCATTGCGGGTAATTCGATCTGCAAACGTGGCGTTCGGGTTGATCGTCGCCGCATTTCCCGGCACGAAGCCGGGACCTTGCGCCGCGGCGTTCATGTTGAGGATCAGCTGCGCGCCGTCGGCGATCAGCCCTTCGATCCGGCTCGTGTAGTAATCGATTTCCAATTGCAGGCCCGGCACCGCCTGCGGCGTGAAAACCACTCCGGTATTCCACGTCTTGGATCGCTCAGGTTCGAGATCAGGGTTCCCGCGTCCCGTGACTGGCGTGACATTGGCGATGGGAAAACCCAGCGGGTCGCCCAACGCGGTCGTGAACGTGCTCGGAGCAGCGAAAAGAAACGATAAGCCCGGCGTACGAAAACCTTCCGCATACGTCGCCCGCACGCGAAGGTCGCGCACCGGCTGATATAACACGCCGAACTTCGGCGTCGTCTCCTTGAACGTCCGCTCCCGGACCGTGATTGCATTCGTCGCGTTGCGGACCGTGCCGTGGATCTCCTTTTCACTGCGACGCACGTTCAACGAAAAGCTCAGCGAGCGGGCCAACGGCAGCGTCATCGCGCCGCCGAAAACGGGGACCACCAGTTCGGCAAAGGCTCCTTTGCTCGTGTAACCCGACGCGCTGAACTGCGTGCTATTAAAGCCTGAATACACGGCCGATCCCGTCGTGATGACCGCATCGGGCACCGCACTTTGCTCCGCGATGTAGTAGTCGCCGCCGCCGGCGATTTCCAACGCCCCACCAGGCAGCCGTGCCAGCTCTCCATTGAAACGCGCGTCGCCGCCACGGATGCCGAAGTCGTGATCGATGCGCCCCGAAGCGGACGCCGCCCGCAAGGCCGCCGGATTGTCGTAAGCGCGGGCATTGTTGGGGTTCACCCCCGCCGCATAGTCCATGGCGAAAGGGTTGTACGCGCCGCTCGCGATCGCCGCCCGCAAGGCCGGCACATTGATCGAGTTCGACTGGAAATCGTCGCGATACCACCACCCGTAAACATAGGTCGCGTCCCACGACCATTTCTCGCCGAGCTTACCTTTGAGACCGAATTGGAAATCGTAGACGTCGCGTTCGTACTGACGCCCGCGCGGTCCCGCGGCGTCGGGATGAACGTAAGCCAGCGTCGAGGCCGGAGCCGGATAGATCGCCAGGCCCGTCGGCGCGTGCGGGCTGGTTGCGAGGACTGCCCCCGTGAGGCCGATACCGGTGTTCAGCACGAAGCTTTCGTACTTGTTCTGCGCGAAAAGCAGACGCGCATACGCATCGAGCCTGCCATCGGGCAAAATCTGCTGATTGATCCGCGCATAGAACGACTTGTTCTCCTGCTCGGGAATGGACGCCGTGTTATGGCGCGTATTGAGAAACTGGTTCGAGGTGTTCGCGACCGTGTCGAAAGGCACATAGTCCGACGCCACCGTTCCGATGCTGCGCCCGGGCGCGAGCGCCAGGTATCCCCACGCCGTATCGCCCGGACGGGCACCGTAGATCAGCGACGAGACCAGATTATCCCGTCGGTTCTGCCCGCCCTGGCTTCGCATATCCGCATCCGCCGAGACTTCGCGATCGCGCGCCATCAGCGCGTTGCGACCATAATACTCCGCCGCCACCACCACATCGGTTTTCCCGCGTTGCCCTCCAGCGATGACGCCGGCTCGCACCACTCCTGCGTCCTCCTCCGTGGTGTTTCCGTAGAAAACCTGAGCCTCGGCGCCAGTGAAACGAGGAACCATTCCGATGTTAAAAACACCCGTCAGCGCGTCCGCACCATAGCGGGCTCCGGCACCGTCCTTGACTATCTCCAACCTTTTAAAAGCGATCATCGGGATGAGGTTGATCTCGTCGAAGCCCGCCGTCCGATGCCCGTCGAGCAACGTCAACGTGCCGCCCAATCCCCGCAGATTCACGCCCGCCGCACCGGTGCCGCCATTGGCACGCGCCTCGGTGTTCATATTACCAAAGACGGCCGGTACGGAGCGAATCCCCTCCGCGATGTTCGCAGCCCCCAACGCTAGAAATTCCTCCCCTTCGAGCAGCGTGACCGGTTGAAACGTGCGCCCGGCCGCCACCGGCACTGCCGATCCTGCCACGACAAACTTCTCCAAAGTGACGACATCATCGTCGTCGCCACGACCCTCAAGATGCAAAACGGGTTCCTGCGCCATCAATCCGCCAGCGGCGAAAAATGCCGCGCTCATCGCGAGGGCGGAGCATGCAAAACCACGAGTGGAACGGGAAACCAGATGTGTCGTCATGAGGGGCGGGAAACCGCTCCGGCCTTCGTGCAGAATCGCGCGCCTGCCAGATGCGCGGTGTTTTTGCGCGAACCGCCCGCCCGCCCGCAACTCATTTAACAGCGAGCGGTTGGCATTTTCGCCCGCGCTCCCCGCCCCGTCTTCCCGTCACTAACATCCCGATACGCCCGTCCGCACTGTCTCGTCGGAACGAGAGAGACGATGTCGTCCCGCGCGTTGCACCCGGCGCCCAGCTCGTCATCGTTCGCCGCCTCGCATGAAAGAATTGCTGCGCATCGCCGCCGCCCTCCGCACCATCCCCGCTCCTGCCGTGCTGGGGACGCTCGTCAAAGCCGAGGGCTCCTCCTACCGGCGTACCGGCGCCCGCCTGCTCCTGCCTCCGGCCGGTCCCCGCCTCGGCTCGATCAGCGGCGGCTGCCTCGAAGAAGATATCGCCGCCCACGCCGCCCAAGTCCTCGCCACCGGCACCGCGCGCACGCTCGTTTACGACACCACCGGCGAAAACGATCTCGTCTGGGGCGCCGGCCTCGGCTGCCACGGCGTCGTCCACGTCCTCCTCGAACCCGTGACCGGCCTCCCGCCCGCGCTCGCGTTCATCGAGGAAGCCTGGGCCCGACGCGAAGCCGCCATCCTCGCCACCGTGTTTCGCACCGACGGCCAAAATCCGCCCCCTCCCGATGGCGCGGTCTTCGCCGCCAGCGAAAGTGGACGCTCCTGGCGCTCCGCGTCTTCCCTCGCCGATTCGCTCGCCGAAAACGCCCTCAACCTCCTCGCCGCTCAACGCTCCGCCACTCTCACGCTTTCCGCTCTCACCGGAGCGCCCGAAGTGTTTTTTGAATACCTCCCGCCTCCGCCCGCCCTCGCGATCTTCGGCGCGGGCGACGACGCCCAGCCCCT
>CAMLSH010000012.1 GCA_946482625.1 uncultured Opitutaceae bacterium | reverse complement strand
CGGGCAGTTGATTACAACTCTTCCGCAAAATTCATCGGAGGGGGGCCTGACGGCGGCGTGGGCCACGCTCAAGGAGCACGTTGTGAGCACGCTGGCTTAGGGGCTATTCTATCCAAGCGAGGCCGAGGCGGAGCCAGAGCGGGATGGTGAGGATGCCAAGCACGGTGGTGCCGATGACGACGCGGACGGCGGTGAGGGAATGGCCGCCGTAATGTTGCGCGATCACGATGAGCAGGATTCCGGTGGGCATCGCGCCTTGGACGACAAGGATGCGCTTCAGTTCGGATGTGCACGGCAGGAATTTCGCGACGGCGAGATAAAGTAGCGGAAACGCGCCGAGGCGCAGCAAACAAGCGCCGAGCGAAATGCGGGGCTCGAAAAGCTCGCGGGGCTGCCCGACGTATTTTTCCAAAGCGCCGCCGATGAGGATCAGGCCGAGCGGGATCGCGCAGACGGCGCATTGGTGTATCACGTCGAGCACGACACGGGGGATGTGCGGGCCGACATCGAGGAGGTTGCCTGCCACGGCGATGAACAGCGAGACGACCGGCGCGTTGATGAGTTTCCGCCAGCCCTCACGGAACGACTGGCCGGAGAGGACGAAGATACCGACGGTCCAGATGGCGGCTTCGCAGCCGACGTTGTGGACGAGCAGCAGGCCGATGCTCTCCTGGCCGAAGAGCGACGCCATGAGCGGAATTGGGATGTAGCCGTAATTATTAATCCCCACAGCGAAGGCGAAGGTGCGCAGGCCGGTGCCTTTCTTGAGGCCGAGAAGTTTCGCGCCGAAGAGCCCCAGGTAAATGCAGCCCGACATGAGGGCGAAGCCGGTGAGCGGCGCGAGGAGGAGATTGGACGGCTCGCGGAGCGCGGCGTTGTTGAGGACGTTTTCGAAGATGAGGCAGGGGTAGAGGAAGTTGACCACGAGCTTGAGCAGGCTCGCGTCGGCTTCCTCGGTGAGCCAGCGGGCGCGGCGCAGACCGGTGCCGATGCCGATGAGGGCGAACACGGGCAGAATGCTCAACAGGAGCTGCCAGTAGGAAAAGTTCATCGTGGAAAATGGGCGGGCTCAGTCGCGATCAGCCATCGCGAGTCCGGCGAGGCGGCCGGTCGTCCAGGCGGCCTGGAAGTTGAAGCCGCCGGTGACGCCGTCGATGTCGAGCGCTTCGCCGGCGAAGTGCAGGCCGGGGACGAGGCGGCTCTCCATGGTCTTGAAATCGACTTCGCTCAGGCGCACGCCACCGCAGGTGACGAACTCGTCCTTGTTGGTGCTCTTGCCGGTGACGGCGAATTCGGAGGCGGTGAGCTGTGCGGCGAGAGCGACGAGTTTGTCGTTGGAAACGCCGGTCCAGATCGCGTCGGGCGCGAGACCGGCGGCGACAACGAGGCGTTCCCAGAGGCGTTGTGGAATCGCGGCAAACGGGCTGGCGGTGGCGACGTGGCGGCGCGGATACGCGGAACGGGCGGCTGCGAGATCGGTGCGGGCAGCGTCGGAGGTTTTTCCCGCGAGCCAGTTGATGAGGAGCGTGAAACGATAGTCGCTGGCGTGGAGTTCGCGGGCGCCCCAGGCAGAGAGTTTTAGAATCGCGGGGCCGCTCACGCCCCAATGCGTGACGAGCAGCGGGCCGGTTTCGCGGAGCTTGGTGTCGCGGACGGTGGCAACGACATCGGCGACGGAAAGGCCGGCGAGGTCGCGCAGACGGGGATCGGCGAGGTTGAAGGTGAAGAGCGATGGTACAGGGGGCTCGACGGTGTGGCCGAGTTGCGCGGCGAGGGGAGGCGTGGAGGAAACTTTCGGCCCGCCGGTGGCGAGGAGGAGGCGGTCGCAGGCGAGGGTTTCGCCGGTGGAGAGCGTGAGCGTAAAAGGCGGATCGCCGAGGGTTTTAGATGTAGGCGGGGTGCCCTCACCCCGCGGGTTGGGCGTTGCTATTTCGGAAGCGGGGTGGGGGCACCCCGCCCACAACACGGAAGAAACGCCGCAGCGGGTGCGGATTTGCACGCCGGCTTTTTGGGCGGCGCGTTGGATGCAATCGATGATCGTCTGGGAGTCGTCGGTCGTGGGGAACATGCGGCCGTCGGATTCCGTTTTCAGCTCCACGCCACGCGCGGCGAACCAGGCGACGGTGTCGCGCGGTTGCCAGCGGTGAAACGCTCCGAGTAGTTCGCGTCCGCCGCGTGGATACCGCTTCACCAGTTCGCGCGGATCGAAGCAGGCGTGGGTGACGTTGCAGCGTCCGCCGCCGGAAATTTTCACTTTCGCGAGGAGTGCGGGAGAAGCTTCGAGCAGGATGACTTCGCGAGCGGGATCGGCCTCGGCGCAGGTGATGGCGGCGAAGAAACCGGCTGCGCCGCCGCCGGCGATGACTGCCCGAGATTGGTTCATGAAGGAGAGCCGGGCAGGCTGTGGGCGGCGGTCCGGGCTGTCGAAAAAGAAAACCGCCGCAGGCGCGGGGCCGGCGGCGGTGGTTGAGGGAGAGCGATCAAAAGCGGGTGTTCTTGCGCCGCTTTATTGAGGCCGCTCCGCGTGTTTTGAGACCGCTCTGTGTGCGATGCGAAGCGCGGCGAGGGCGCCACGTCTGCATCGGAGTTTTGATGACCGCGGCTCAGTGTTTTTCGTCGTCGTGTTTCTTTTCTTTATCGGCGGGCTTGGCCGTGAGGGCGTCGAATTTTGCCTGCTGTTCTGCCGTGAGCAGGGCGCGGATTTTCGCGGCGTGGGCGGCGCGGATTTCCTTGTTCTTCTCGATCCTCGCGGCGCGTTCGAGGGCCTTGTCGTCGCTGATGACCTTGAGGGCGGCGTTCTCCTCTTTGTAGATGGCGGCGACTTGGATTTTTTGTTCCTCGGTGAGGCTGAGTTCGGTATTCAATTTCTCGACGCGGCTGACGCGGGGTTTCTTCTCGGGTTTTTCCGCATGTTCGCCGGCAGGGGCGGCTGGGTCGGCGAGGAGGGTGGCAGTGGAAAATCCCGCGCCGATGGCCAGTGCGAGGAGGATACGTTTTAGGGTCTTCATGTTTTGGGTTGTGGTTCGGCGGTGCGCGACGAACGGGGTGCCGCAAAAAATCAGGAGTGATTATCGCGACAGAATCTCCCGCCAGGGAGCCCGCCGAAGACGAGGAAGGCCGGCGGTTCCTCCGACGCAAGCGTGGGTTTTGCCCGAGGGTGCTGCGGGCGGTCCTGACGAGACATGAAAAAACCGCTGTCGCCTGAATGACGAACAGCGGTTGAGTGGTGCGTGAAGACTGTGCGCCGAGTGGCGGTGCAAGGAGCGCAGTCGCGTCCGTACGCGGGCTTACTTCTTTTCTTCGCGGTTGGCGCGTGGGCCGCCGGGACCACCGGGGCCGCCAGGGCCGCGCATCTGTTTCTTCAATTCCTCATGCTTGGCTTTTTGTTCGGGCGTGAGGATGGCATCGATCTTCGGAGCGAAGCTGTCGCGCACGGCTTTCACTTTTTCGCGACGGGCGTCTCGCTCGAGGGATTTGTCTTCCCAGATCGCTTTTAAGGCGGCGGCTTCTTCGGCGAGGATGGGTTTGAGCTGGGTTTTTTGTTCTTCGGTGAGGCCGAGGGCTTCAGCGAGTTGTTTGAGGCGGTCGCCGCGCATGCCAGGACCGGGGCGCTCGCCGCGTTCGCCGGCGGGGGGCGGTCCGGGCGGTTGATCGGAGGGGGGCTGGGCGAGAAGGGCGGGAGCGGAGACGCCGGCGGCGAGGGCGAGCGTGAGGAGAGAGCGTTTCAAGGCGTTCATTTTATTTGTTTAGGTTTTCGGGACGTCACATTGGACTCAGAACGAGACGTCCCGTGCTCGCCAAGGTTTCCGAAAATACATGACATTTGCCCAGCTCACCACCGAAGCCGAGAAGGTCGTCACTGCGACGCAGCGGAAACTGCCGCATGAGTTGCGCGAGAAGGCGCGGGCGTTGCCGGTGGCGTTTCACGACTGGCCGAGTGACGAGATCCTCGGCGAGGAGTTCGAGCCGGATATCCTCGGGCTTTTCGTGGGGGATCCGCACGGGATGGCGACGGGCGAAGGGAATCAGGTGCCTGCGCACATCCTGCTTTTTTTGGAAAACATCTACGACTTCGCGGAGGGAGACGCGGCGGTTTATCGCGACGAAGTGCGCATCACGTACCTGCACGAGCTCGGGCACTATTTCGGCTGGGATGAGGATGAGCTGCAGGCGCGGGGGTTGGGGTGATGGGCTTGAGAGGCGGTTCAGGGGTTTTCTTTCAGGGCCTGACGAATCCACTTCGGGTCACGACGACAGTCGAGAACTCGAAAGACCGTGGCCTCGTCCGCGTTGACGCGGTAGTATACGGCATAAGGGAACCGACGCGCGAGCAGACGGTGGAAGCTGTAGTGGATGCGGTGAATGCCCGCGTGAAGCACGAGCGAATCGATTTCGGAAAACAAGCTGTCGAAAAACCAAGCGCCGACGCCCGGTTGCTGTTGGTCGTAAAAACGCCGGCCGGCAGCGAGATCTTCGAGAGCCGGGCGCAGCACTCGAACTTTCATTCGAAACGGGCCCGCAGTTCTTTTTTGGCTGCTTCCCAATCGAGGCTTTCGATGCGCCCAGTGGCGAAGTCGGCCTCGGTCTTGCGTAACTCCTGTTCATGCCACGCAGGGCTGGTGAACGCGTCTTCCTCGGCCACGAGATCACTCCAAAGAGCCTCGATAATTCTGAGTTTTTCGTCGGCCGGGAGTTTACGGAGTTCGGCGATGCTCATGATGGAAAGCTAGGCGGCGGGAGTGGTGCGGCAAGCGATCATTCGGAGGGAGGGACAAAGTCTCCCTGTTTGAGCTTGGGCGAGTCGACCCGCTGGCGCTCGTCCAGATATTTGATCAGCGCATTCAGCGCCGCCTCGGCGACACGTTCTTGCACCGCGATGCGCTCGAGGTTGGGGCAGTCGATGCAGGCGGTTTGGATGAAGAAGTCGTCGGGCGCATTTCCTTGACCGCGACGATGGGCGAGGGCGTACCAAGCGAAGGGTTGCGGGACGTTCCACTCGACCGAGGGCTCGGCGTAGCCGGTCGTCGCGAGGGCGAGGTCGCTGCCGAAAAATGTACAGGCGCCGCGCGCCATTTGGGTGGCGACTTCGGCGGAGACGCAGTTGCTCGCTTTCGCGGACTCGCGGTCGACGCCGAGGTGGCGGACTTTTTGGTCAAGGTTGTAGGCGGTGATTCCGCCGAGGAAGAAATGCGACGCGCCGGAAATCGCGCCGATGCGCGCCTGGATGCGGCCGCTGGTGAGGCTTTCCGCGACGGCGAGCGTGAGGCGGGGCGGGCGCAGCAGGAGTTCCTTGAGCTGGCTCATGGGCGGCGAGGTGGCGGGAGAATTTGCGCGGACGGCGGACGAGGCGAGCGTGGAATCAAACGGACGGGGTGGATAAGAAGAGGAGGTGGTGGCGACCACGTTTTGACCGGATGGCTGAAGGTGAAATCGGGCGATGGCCAACGACGCGCTCGGAGTGCGCGTCCCACCTGCGGAAGTCCTTCGCTCACTTTTCGTCGAGTACGCTGCGGATGGCGCGGGAGAGGTCGGTGATCTTGTAGGGCTTCGGCACCATGCCACGGAAGCCGTGCTTGCGGTAGTTGGCCATCACCGGGTCGCTGGAGTAACCACTCGAAACGATCGCGGTGACTTCAGGGTCGATCGCGAGCAGTTCGTGCATCGCCTCGAGTCCGCCCATGCCGCCGGGCACGGTGAGATCCATGATCACGAGGCGGTACGGTTCTCCTTTGGCCTTGGCCTCCTTGTACGCTTTCACGGCGGCGTCGCCGTCGGGAGTAGTTGTCACCACAAATCCGAGACGCGTGAGGAGCGCCTTTGCGAGGACGCAGATGGTCGTTTCGTCGTCCATGAACAGGACACGGCCGCTCATCTTGACGATTTCTCCGCCGGTCTCGGTTTGCGCGGGCTGGGCATCGGGAGCGGCAGTCAGCCAGATGTGGAAGGTGGTGCCTTTGCCGAGCTCGGACTCGACCTCGATGTGGCCCTGATGTTTACGCACGATCGAGTACACCGTGGCGAGGCCGAGGCCGCTGCCGGATTGTTTCGTGGTGAAGTACGGATCGAAAATGCGGGAGAGATGATCCGGGCGGATGCCCATGCCGCTGTCGGCGATCGAGAGGCGGAGGTAGCTGCCCTCGGCGAGCAGGGAGGGCGCACCGTTCCTGCCGGTTTGTTCGTTATTCATGGATACGCGAACGACGCCGCCTTCAGGCATGGCCTGGACGGCGTTGATCACGAGGTTTTGCACCACCTGGCCGATCTGTCCTTTGTCCACCTCGGCCGCCCACAGCTCGGGCGCGACGGAGAACTCGCAGCGGACCTTTGAGCCGTGCAGCGCGAACTCCGCGGCTTCGCGGACGACTTCGGGGAGGCGCACGGTTTTGCGCACAGGTTCGCCGCCCTTGGCGAAGGTGAGCAGTTGTTGGGTGAGGTCGCGGGCGCGTAGGACGCCGCGCTCGGCTTCCTCGAGCCAGCGGCTCACGGCGTCGTTTACGGTGGAGTCGAGCATCGCCAGGGTGACGTTGCCCATGACGACGGTGAGGATGTTGTTGAAATCGTGCGCGATGCCGCCGGCGAGGATGCCGACAGACTCGAGTTTCGAGGAGCGCAGCAGCTCGGCTTCGAGGCGGGCGCGCTCGGTCACATCGCGGAAGACGGCGACGGCGCCGATGGCCCGGCCGCTGAGGTCGTGCATCGGGGCGCAGCGGCCGTCCACCTGGCAGGCGTGGCCATCGCGGCCGATGAGCGCGCTTTGTAGGGGGAATTCAACGACACGGTGTTCGGTGATGGCCCGGCGGAATGGGAGCGGGGAGGTGGCTCGGTTCTTTTCGTCGCGCAATTGGCCGACCTCGTCGACGTGGCGTCCGATGGCGGAGCCGGCGGTCCAGCCGGTCATGCGTTCGGCGGCCTCGTTCATGAACTGGACGATGCCCTCGGTGTCAGTGGTGAGCAGGCCCTCGGCCATGGCGCGGAGGGTGACGCGCAGGCGCTCGCGTTCCGCGGCGAGCTCGGCTTCGGCGGTGCGGATGTCGGTGAGATCCACGAGGACGATCTGGGCGTGCGAAATCGCGCGACCCTCTTCGGATGGCGGAATCCACCAACGATAAAAAACGCGCCGGGGCGAGCCGTCGAGGCGGAGCATGGTGACCTCTCCCTCGACCTCGGACTTGCCGGCCCAGAGCGTGAGGAAGGTCTGCTTGCGCGCGGCGTAAGCGTCGGGCGTGAAGACGCGATGGATGTTTGCGACGAGCTCTTCCTTGGAGGCGGCGCGGACCATGCGGAGGGTTTCGCGATTGGTGTCCACGATCTTCACCGATGTGAGCATGCGTGCGAGTTCCTCGGGATGGCGGTCCATGTGGGACGCGAGATCGACCACGCCATCGGCGCGCAATTTTTCCAGCCACGCGCCGACTTCGCCGTAGTCCTGCTCGACTATCGCGACTGGGGACAACTCGAAGAGGATGCGGTAACGCGCTTCGCTCGCACGCAGGCGTTGGTCGGCGGCCTGTTGTTCGGTGACGTCCTGCACCAAGGTCAGCACAGCGGGGCGGCCGGCGAAATCGTGCGAGTGCGTGGTCACGTTCATGAGCATGAGCGTGCCGTCCTTGCGGCGATGCACCCAGAGGCCGGGCAATGCCTGGCCGTCCTTCCAGTCGGCGAGCGCGCGGCGCAGGCGCTCGACCTCGTTGGGCGGACGGATCTCGAAAATCGTCATCCCGAGAAACTCCTGCTCGCTGTATCCATAATGCCGGACAGCGGCGGGGTTGACGGCGAGGAAGCGCAGTGTCTCCAGATCGTACACCCACATGGGGCACGGGTTGTCCTCGAAGAGCCGGCGGTAGCGGGTCTCACCCTCGCGGAGGGCGACTTCGGCTGCTTTGCGGTCGCTGATGTCGGCGTGTGCGCCGATGAGACGGAGCGGTTGTCCGTTGACGCTGAATACGGCGCGACCGCGCGCCTCGATCCACTTGTAGGTGCCGTCCTTGCAGCGGATGCGGTAGTCGATCTCGTAGGATTTCTTTTCGTGGCGCAGGTGCGCGTGCATCGCGGCGAGCACGCGTTGGCGGTCGTCGGGGTGGACGCGGCCTTGCCAGGCCTCGCGGTTCGACGGGAGCTCGTGCGGGAGGTAGCCGATGATCTCTTTCCAGCGGTCGGAGAGATAAGTTTCTCCCGTGATGTAATTTTGCTCGAAGATGCCCGCGTTGATGCCGCGTACGGCGAGTTCCCAGCGGTCCTCGACCTCGCGAAGGCGGGCCTCGGCGGTGCGCAGCGGGGTGAGGTCAGAAATGGCGACGACCACTCGACTGAGGTCGGGCTGGTCGCCGATTTTATTCACACTCCAGTGCATGACACCGTGGTTGAGCCTGCCGTCGGAGCGGAGAAAGGTGAGCTCGCAGGTAACCTCTGTGCGACCGGCCCAGATGGCTTCGAGCTCGAGGCGGAAGGCGTCGAGCACGGAAGGCGTCACGCTGGCGGGAAGGCGCGAGCGATACGACGCGAGGTCGGGCGCTCCCGCGGCGCGCAAGGCTGCGGGATTGGCGCTGACGATGTGGATGCGGGAAAACTGTTGGGTCAGCTCCTGTGGGTGCGTTTTAAGATAATCCGAGATGTCGGCGATGCCTTGCACGCGAAGGGATTCGAGCCAGCGAGCGGGCGCAGTGAAATCCTCCTCGATGATGGACACGGGGGCGTGCTCCAGCAGTTCGCGCAAGCGGGTTTCGGACTGGCGCAACGCCGCCTCGGCGCGAAGGCGGGGACGGAGGTCGCGCAAGATGACCTGCATGTAGCGTCGCGCGCCGGCGGTCACGAGGGTGGAGCGCGCGTTGACGGGGATGCGTTCGCCAGAGCGGTGAAGGATGTGGGTATCCTCATCCACGATACCGCCGCGCTTGCCATGTTCGATGAATGCGCGGCGGACCAGTTCGCGTTCGCTGTTCTGATGGACGGTGGTGTGGCGATGACCGACGAGCTCGGAGCCTTCCCAGCCGAGGAGGTCGCTGGCGCAGCGGTTGGCCTCGATGATGACGCCGGTGTCGGCGTCGGCGACAAGGATGGCGTCGCTGGCTTGGGCGAGCAGCAGGCGATGACGTTCTTCCGACGTCTCCAGTTCCCGTGCATGCTTTTCGAGCTCGCGGCGGAGCCTTTTGCTGGACCGATGAACCAGGAACGCGGCGGTCACGGCGGCGGCGGCAATCCCGGCACAGACGATGTTCCCGCCAGTGGGTGCAACGTCCGTGCTACAGCCGGCGGACAAGCATGCGATCGACCCCAAGGCACCAGCCAACCGAGTACGCTGTCGATAGATACGAGACGGGGTCATGCGGGATGTATTCCTAAAAATGGTGGTCAGACGGAAATCTGGCCCTCTGGCTTTGTCGAGGGACAACACCTCAAAGCGGCAAGAGTTTTACTAGAACTTTATCCGCGCTTTTGATACCAAGACGCCATGCTAGCGGGTCGTGCGTTGGTTCGAGTGCGGCCCGCTGTCTCGGCAGTCGCACGCCGCAGTTCCACCCCTGTCCCTTCCTCCGCTTCAACCCTATGCAACTTACCCTCCGTCCTGCCGTATCGAGCGATTGTGCGCTCGTGCTGAACTTCATCCGTGATCTGGCGAGCTACGAGCAACTGATGACGGATTTTCATGCGACGGAGGAAAAGCTGCGCGCCACGCTTTTCTCGGAGAAGCCCTGCGCGGAGTGCTTGCTCGCGTTCGTGGACGATGCGCCGGCGGCCTTCACTGTATTTTATACCAACTACTCGACCTTCATGGCGAAGCCCGGCCTCTACGTGGAAGACCTCTTCGTGAAGCCCGCCTTCCGCAAGCGCGGCATCGGTCGCGCCTTGCTGGCGCGCATCGCCGGGCTGGCCAACGAGCGCGGATGCGGCCGGGTTGAGTGGACGGTACTGGATTGGAACGAACCGGCGATCGATTTCTACAAAGCGTTCGGCGCCGCTCCGAAGGATGAATGGCGGCTGTGCCGTCTATCGGGAGCCGCGCTGGCGAAGTTTGCCGGAGCCGATCGGACGAGTTTTGCGCTGCCCGCGCGACCGGGTGCCGGAACATCGCCAGCGGTGGCGGCGCCGTGACTTGCCGGCTGAGCGACGCACATAGGTGAGGCAGTTTGCGGGCTCGCTTGGGCCGAGACGGACGGTGAAACCGACGCCGCGCTTGCGCCTCGCGGCGGTCTGCACACCCGTATGCGCGCCATGCTGAAACTTTTCCGCCTGCCTACCGGTCTTTCGCTTCTCGGGTTGTCCGTTACGTCGTTGGACGCGCAGCCTGCCTCCGCCACGTTTCGCCCCGCGCTGATTCAGTCCTACTCCGCCGGATACTCCTGGTCGGGCGAGTCCGATCTGGAGCGGGGCGCGGCGCTGGGCGGAGTCTCGGTGCATCATGTCGAGGGGAGTTTCTCGGGGCGCGCGCCGGTCAACGAGGCGACCACGTTCACCTATGGAGCGGCTTTCAGCATCAACGAATTCGAGGCGGACGCGGGGCTGCCACTGCCGGACCGGCTGGGCGAGCTCACGTTCAATCTCGGAATCACGCGGCGCTTTTCGCCGCAATGGAGCGGCTCGGCGTTTCTACGTCCGGGGATTTACAGCGATCTGGAGGATTTCTCCTCCGACGCGGTTAACGCGCCTGGATTGATGATGGCGAATTTCGCGCAAAGCGCGGACCTGGTCTGGACGTTCGGTGCGGCGGTGAATCCCTTTTCGGACCGCATCCTCATGCCGGTGGCGGGCGTGCGATGGAAGTTCGCTCCGCGCTGGATGTTTAATCTCGGGTTCCCGCGCGCCGGTTTCACGTGGGAGGCGAACGAGCGGCTGTCGTTGCGCGCTGGTTTGGGGATTCAAGGTGGCAGTTATCGGGTGACGGAGAATCTGGGTTCACCCGCCGCGGGCGTCCGGAGATTGGCGAACACCTATGTCCAATATCGAGAAATCCGTTTCGGCGCGGGAGCAGACTGGGCGCTTTCGAAGACGGTCTCGCTCGTTGTGGAAGCCGGCGTGATGACGGATCGCCGGTTCGAATACTACGACCGCGATTACACGCTCAACGGCTCGGCGGCGCCGTACGTGACGCTCGGAGTTAACGGGCGTTTTTGAGCCCTACCAAGTAGGCGCGGACGAGTCCGAGCCGGCCTCGCGGGTATCGAAGATACCTGCGGCAGGTGAGCGAAGGGAATGATGAATTGTCATGGTCACAGTTTGCCGTTGTCGGAGACTGTACTGGTGGCAATCCTCGCCGGGTGCCTCTGCGCACGCCGATCGGTTTCCGCTATAACCTTCCTCCGCCCTCATGATCGCGCCGTCCGTCAAATCCGAAACTCCGCTCTACGTGGCGCTGGCCGATTCACTCCAGCAGCTGGTGGAACAGGGGACGCTGCGGCCGGGGCACCGAGTGCCGTCGGTGCGGCGCATGTCGCTTCAGCGCGACGTGAGCATCTCCACGGTGTTGCAGGCGTACACGGTGCTCGAAAATCGCGGTTACCTCGAGGCGCGTCCGCAGTCTGGATACTATGTCCGCCCGCGACTGCCGAGCGATGCGCCGGAGCCGCGGATGGCCCGGCCGATGGCGAAGGCGAGTTATGTGGGCGTCAACGATCTCACCGCGGAGGTGGTCATGCGTTCCGCTGATCCGACGCTCGTGCCGCTGGGTGCAGCGTGTCCGGATGCGTCGCTCTTCCCGGTGAAGAAACTGGCGCGGTTGATCGGCGCGGCTGCGCGTAGCGATGCGTCGGCGCTCGGCCGTTACGCGATGAACTGGGCGTACGAGCCGCTCACGCGCGAGATCGCGCGCCGCTACCTGCATGCGGGCGCTTCGCTCGCGCACGACGAACTCGTGATCACCATCGGTTGCTCTGAAGCGCTCAATTTGTCGCTTCGCGCGGTAACCAAGCCGGGCGACACGGTGGCTGTGGAGACGCCGGCGTACTTTGGGATTTTGGAGACGATTCAAAGTCTGAATCTGCGCGTCGTCGAAATTCCGACTGACCCGCGCGACGGGCTCAGCCTAGAGGCGTTTCGCGACGCGCTCACGCAACACGATGTGAAGGCGCTTTTCGTGATGCCGGCGTTTCAGAACCCGCTCGGCACGTGCATGCCTGACGCGAAAAAAGAAGCCCTCTACGAACTCCTCGCAGCGCACGACGTTCCCGCGATCGAGGACGACATCTACGGCGATCTGCATTTCAGCGAACGCCGGCCAAAGCCGCTCAAGGCGTGGGATCGGGACGGTCGCGTGCTGCTGTGTTCTTCGTTTGGAAAAACGCTAGCCCCCGGTTTGCGCGTTGGTTGGGTCGCGCCGGGACGTTATTTGGAACGTGTGCGGCGTCTCAAATTCACCAATACGCTCGGAACGCCGGTGGTGTTGCAGAAGACAGTTTCGGACTTTCTGCGCGATGGCGGCTACGATCATCATCTCCGCTCGATCCGGCGGGCGTACCAGAACCAGCTGCATCTTTTTTCGCAGGCGATTTTGCGGTATTTCCCGGCGGGCACGCGGCTCAGCCGTCCGCAAGGCGGGTTCGTGCTGTGGGTCGAACTGCCGCCGCGCGTGGACACGCTTCGCCTGCACGGCGATGCGCTCAAGCACCGCATCAACACTGCACCGGGGGCGTTGTTCTCGGTGAAAGATCGTTACAGAAATTGCCTGCGCATGAACTGCGGCGTGCCGTGGACGCCGGTGGTCGAGGCCGCGCTCCAAACGCTCGGCGACCTGGCGAGGAAACAGCTGTGAGCGCTCACGCCGTATCGAAATCGAAAAGGGCACGGTATGCGCAGGACGTCGTACGCGACGGCCGCGGCGAGTTTTTTGCCCACGTGCGGGGTGAGGGCATCCCGCCTACAGCGGTGTGTGGCGAACTTCGGGGAAAGTTGCCTGACTGAGGTGTTCTTATGAAACGAAACGTGGCCATCCTGATTTTCGACGATGTCGAGGTGCTCGATTTCGCCGGGCCGTTCGAGGTTTTCGCGGTAACAGACGAGCTGCGGGCGCATGCGGAGTTTCACGTGTTCACGGTTTCAGAACTGCGCGCGACGGTGCGGGCTCGGAACGGGTTGAAGATCGTGCCGGACTTCGTGCCCGAAGCCTGCCCGGCAGCGAATGTTCTCGTGATCCCGGGCGGAAGCGGTTCGCGGGCGCTGCTTAATCGTCCGCTGCTGCTGGAATGGGTGCGCAAGCAGGCGCGTGGCGCGGAGGTCGTGATGAGCGTATGCACGGGCGCGCGTGTGCTCGCGAAGGCGGGACTGATCGATGGCCTGCGCGTGACCACGCATCACGAAAATATCGAGGAGCTGCGTGAACTCGCCCCGGCGGCTGTCATGACGGCGGACGAGCGTTTCACGGACAACGGCAAGATCTGCACGTCGGCCGGGATCTCGGCGGGCATCGATCTTTCGCTGCATGTTGTCGCGCGGCTGATCGGTCAGGAGGCGGCGGATACAACGGCCCGTTACATGGAATATGAGCGCCGCACCTGACGGAAAACCCACGACGGCGGCGCTGGTGACGGCGTTTGCGACCATTTATCTGGTCTGGGGCAGCACGTATCTCGCGATGCACCTCGCGGTGGAAACGATGCCGCCGTTCTTGATGGCGGCGGGGCGTTTCCTGCTGGCGGGACTGATCTTGTACGCGGTTGTCCGCCTGCGCGGGACACCGGCGCCGACGCGGCGGCAATGGATCGACAACGCGTTTGTCGGCACGCTGCTGCTCGTCGGCGGGAACGGGCTGGTCGCGTGGGCGCTGCATTATGTGCCGTCGGGCGTGACGGCGCTGATCATCGGAATCAGCCCGGTGTTTTTTGTGCTGATCGAGTGGGCGTGGCCTGGCGGGCAGCGGCCGACGCTGCTGATTTTTCTGGGGCTGCTGTTGGGCTTCGGCGGTGCGGCGTGGCTGGCGGCGCCGTGGGAAACGGCGACCGGGCATGCGTTGCACGTGGGCGGGCTCATCGCGTTGGTCGCGGCGTGTTTTTTGTGGCCGCTTGGTTCGATCTATTCGCGTCACACGAAGAATCAGGCACCGGCATTTCTGGGATCGGCGATGCAGATGCTCACGGGCGGAGCGGCGCTCGCACTCGTATCGCTGGCGCGCGGAGAGTTGAACGATTTCGATCTGGCGGCGGTCAGCGCGAAGTCGTGGTGGTCGTTCGTTTATCTGGTGGTAATCGGGTCGTTGGTGGGATTTTCGACGTTTGTCTGGCTGATGAAACACAGCACGCCGACCCGTGTATCCACGTATGCTTACGTGAACCCGGTCGTGGCGGTTTTCCTGGGCTGGCTGCTGCTCGACGAGGAAGTGAACGGCCGCACGGTATTGTCGGCCGCGGTCATCGTGGCGGGCGTGGTTCTGATTACCTGGCAAAAAGGCCGGTCGAAGGCGCGCATGTGAGCCGGTGAGAGAGCGCGGAGTTGCGGAAGCGCACGCGGGTGTTTTGTTGGCGGCATGATCGTGCCGCGCAAACATCTCGCCTACGCGCTCGGGTTTATCGAGCTGGGTTTGTTGCGGGAGGCGCGTGCGGAGCTGGCGCGGCTTCCGGAGGATGAGCGCGAGACGCCGCAGACGCTCGCGGTGCTCGTCGAACTGGCGATGGCGGAAGATAATTGGCGGCAGGTGATCCGTTTCGCGCCGCGCGTGGCGGCGGTGGCGCCAGCGGTCGAGCGACCTTGGATCGCGTGGTCATATGCATTGCGCGAAGTCGGGAAAATCGCGGAGGCGCGGGTGGTGTTGTTGCGCGGCGCGAAGGCGATCGAAAACCCCACGGTGCTCGTGGAATATAATCTCGCTTGTTACGATTGCCTGCTGGGCGACCGGGAGAAAGCGCGGCGGCGGCTGGCGCGGGTTTTCGTGCGGGAGCCCGGCTGGCGGCAGCAAGCGGTGGCGGACCCGGATTTGCGGGAGATGGATTGGCAGAATCTGGTCTGAAATCCTGACGGCGGGAAAACGCCAAGGCGGAGAGTGGGGGCGTCGCCGGGGGGGGCGGGAAGGATGTCATTCATTAGATGACATCGTCCGGTTAGGGGGGGCTTGGCGGTGAAGGAGGAGGACGGGAGGGAAGTCTGTCGCGGGAAGAAAAGTGTCACGTATTACGTGACACTTTCCCGTCGGCCGGGGGTGCGCGGGCGCTGGCGGTCGAGGTCTGCGATCACGTCGGGGAAGGCGGCGCGGATGGGTGAATCGGCGAGGTACGCCTCGGCTTCGGCGCGTCGGCCGCGCGTGCGCAGGCCGGCGTAGACGTGAAGCTCGAACTGGAGTTGCAACGCGTCGTGGGTTTCACGCAGGCCGAGGGCGCTCATGAGAAACAGCAACGCCTCGACTGTGCTGAAACGTCCGGGGATGTCTTGTTGCGAGCGCAGCCAGTATCGGCTTTTTCCCGACATCGGCAGGCTGACGCGGCGGCCCCAGCGGTCGATGGTGCGCGCCATGTCGCCGGCCTGCGACCAGGAGCCGTCCAGCAAAAGGACTTGGACGCCGGCGGGGTCCTGGCCGGCGGGCGGTGTTTCACCGGTCGGATGAAGTATCCACAGTTCGCGGCCGGGGAGGCGGATGGCGGCGGGATCGACCGGGCGGTCGTGGCGGTAAATGTGGCGGCGGGAAGCGGGGATCGTGCGCTGGATGAGGTGGCCGGTGGAGGTGGGTTTCGCGAGCTCCTCGTGGTGCATGAGGACGTCGATCGCGAGCGGCGTTTCGAGGATACGGAGGCCTGCGCAGATACACCAGCGGGGGGATTGCTGGCAGCGGGGGCAGCGGACGGTGCCTTTGAGGACGACGCTTCGGGCCATGGTGGAGGAGTGTGGAGCATCGGGCGGGAAAGGGCCCGACGGGCCAAGCCCAAAGGCGGGGCAGGAGATTTTGGGAAAGGCCGCGAGGCGCTTGGAATTGAACAGCCTTCGCGGACAACGCGCTGTGGGGATGGGGAAAGTGTCACGTAATACGTGACACTTTTTCAAAAGGGGGAGGCGTGGGATTGCATCCGGGCCTGTGGGTGGGACGTAATTTAGTCAGCGCTGCGAGATTGTCCCGGGAACCGCCGGGTCGATTGCTGCGTCTATGAACGACATCATGAAAACTCCCCTTGCCCTCATTTCCTGCGTGGCGGCCTTGATGCTGGCTGGCTGCAGCACAGTCCAAAGTCGCATCGAAGAAAAGTCTGCGGTCTTTAACGCCCTGCCTGCCGAGACGCAGTCCCGCATTCAGCAAGGGCTCGTCGATGTCGGTTACACGCCGGACATGGTCTACATCGCCATGGGTAAGGCGGACCGCGTCGTTGAGCGGTCTACGGGAGAAGGCAGCGAGACGGTCTGGATCTACAACGACTACTATCAGGAGTACGAAGGCTCCCACTTCGCCGGTTACCGTCGCTCAGTCTACTACGATCCACGCATCCGGGCTTACCGGGTTTACTATCAGCCGGTGCATGCCGACGTCTATCGTGACCGTGCGGAAGAAGTTGCCCGCGTGGTCTTTAAGGATGGCAAGGTTACCTCGATCGAGCAGGTCAAGGAGTGAGTAGCTGACTTATTAAAAATTAGTAAGAAGGGCCGCGGTCAAAAGCGGCCCTTCTCGTTTTGGGCTAGCCGAAGGACGAATGGCTTAGCCGGGGGCGATATGAGAATATGGGAAGATGTCGTCTGAGTTTATCGCTCTCTTGAAAACGCTGCTGATCCCCGGGCTTTTGGGCCTCGCGTGGGCCGCTTATGTGCTTTGGGGGATGAAGTGGCTCCGCGGTGTCCGGCGGATCCGGTTGTTCTAACGCGGCGGGCGGGGCGGATCTGGCGCCTGTCGATCAGGAGGAAGTGGCTGGCTTGGAACGGGACGAGGTGTCGTGACCGGTGGCCGATGAGCAGTGCGATGACTGGCGGCGGGTGGGCTTGAACGCGAATGATGGGGAACGCGCGACGAGGGCGTCGCGCCTCCATCGGAAGATGCGCGCCGGGACGGACGCTCCACCACGGAAGTAAGCGACGCCGAGTAACCGGTCAGCCGCCAGTGCGGTAGTTTTTGGACTTCAGGGTCTCGGCGATGACGTCGAGGATGTCGTTGCGGCCGTCTCCCGTTTTGGAGGACGTGACGATGATGCCGGGGAGTTCGTCGGGCCACCACGGGGTGATCTCTTTTTTGAAGAGCTCAATGTTGGCCTGGGCGCGGGTGGCGGAGAGTTTGTCGGCTTTGGTGAAGAGGAGGACGAAGGGCGTGCCGGTGCTGCCGAGCCATTCGAGGAATTGGAGGTCGATGCGCTGGGGCGGAAGGTTGGAGTCGATGAGGACGAAAACGCAGAGGAGGTTTTCGCGGTTATCCAGGTAGTCGGCGACGGACTCGTTGAAGTCGGCGCGCTGGCCTTTGGTCACTTTCGCGAAACCGTAGCCGGGAAGATCGACGAGGTGCCAGGCGTTGTTGATGACGAAAAAATTGATGAGCTTGGTCTTGCCGGGGAGGTCGGAAACTTTCGCGAGGTCCTTTTTTCGCGTGAGCGCGTTGATCAGCGAGGATTTCCCGACGTTGGAGCGGCCGATGAAGGCGAAGTCGGGGCGGACGGATTGGGGACATGACGCCAGGTCTGGGGCGCTGCGATCGAAGGCGACCGAGGTGATTCTCATGCGGCGTGAATGGGGATGACGTCGCTGCCGCGCAAGGGCGCAGGCGCGAATGCGATGGGCACAGGGTCTACGGGATGAATGGGAAAGAGTCGCTGCCGGTTGATCGGGGTCGGTGGATTTTTAACCGAGGCTGGAGGCCGATGGCCGCGAATTTTTCTGAGAGGCCGCGCAGATGTCTCGCCGAGCCGCGACGGCGAAAGCGGGTGCCGAGGTACGCGGTCCAAAATCGGAGCGCGAGTGACGGTTTAGCCGCCGTGCGAGGAGCAAAGATGCCATTGGCGGCAGAGCGGGCATTGATAGGCTTTGCGCTGGCGTTCAACGCCGGCGAGGCGGGCGGCGTCGAGGGCGTCGCCTTGCGAGCGGTAGCGGCGTTTGCGTGTGCACATGCGGCGCTCTTCTTCGCGCGTGGGCTTTTTCATGCGAGCGGAGCGAAGAGGAGAAATGCGTGCGTGGCGAGCGGGCGTGAGCGATGGGCGCGCTCGCGCGCCCGGGGGCGAACGTGGATCGAAGCGGATACGGGTGCCGGCCGGCGGGCGGCGCTCCGCCGGGGGCGTTATTTCGCGTCGGCGTTTTTCTTCGCAGCAGCGTCGGCGGCTTTTTGGGCCTTCACGCGATCGGTGTAGGTTTTGTAGAGGGCTTTCCAGCTGCGGCCGTTGGAGTTCAGGTACTGCTCGGACTTGGTTTTGTAGATTTCGAAGATGGCGGAAATCTGCGTCATGTTTTTGAAGCCGATGGATTCTTCGCGCGCCTGCTTCAGGAAACCGGTGATGACTTTTTCCTCCTCGGTGGTGAGGTCGGGGACGATGGCTTTGTAGCCTTTGAGCGTGAAGGCGACTTTGCCGATGGTGTACTTGTCGAGGATGGCCTCGACCTGTTCGGGCGTGAGCTCGGCGCGCAGGCCGGTGAGGAGGGTTTCGTTGACGGTAGAAGGCATCGCGGAATCGGCGATGATCTCGCGGTCGAGTTTGCTGAGCGGTTTGCCGGTGAGCGGGTTGATGCCGGCGGGGACGGTGGTGTGCGGGTGGTCGTTGTGCCAGTCGCGGACGGCGATGAGATGCGCGGCGATCAACGCGGTGACGCGGGCTTCCTTGCCGGTGTCGTTGATGGAAAGCGAGGCGGCCCAGTCGGCGGCTTTTTTGTGAAGCTGGGTATCGGCCTTGGTTTTAGCGTCGTCGGCTGAAGCGGACGTTGCGGGTGACGACGGCTTGGGCTCAGCGGCAAAGCTGAGCGACGCGAATGCGAGCACGAGGACGGCCGGGAAGAAGCGGGGGACGCGGGGGATATTCATGAATCGCGAAGGGGCGGATGGTTTTTGGGGTCGGTGAATTTGGGGCGCGGCGGGACGGTTGTCGCTGGTCGCGGCGGAAGCGGCGATTAGACGCGGAGACGCATTACTCCTCCATTACGGCAGGCGGACGGACGGGTTGGGCGCGTTAGTTTTCCCGATGGGAAAGCTCGTCGAGCGACACGATCAGATCGTCCTGAAAACTGGGATTGAGTGCGTCGGGATAACCGCGGGGATTGGCGATGACGGTGGTGCGACCGATGCGATAGTGCGACGACTCGTGGATGTGGCCGTGAATCCAGAGCAGCGGTTGATACTCTTCGATCAACGTTTCGAGACTGGAGGCGTAGCCGCAGCCGATCGGGTCGTCGCGTACGGCGGATGGAAGCGAGCGGATCGATGGGGCGTGGTGCGTGATAACGACGGCGCTTTCCGCACCGGCGGCAAGAAAGCGGCGGAGGTGAAGCAGCGTGTCCGCGTGAATGGCGCGGGCGTTGGCCGGGGTGAATTTTTTCCACAATGGCGAGGTGCGGATGCGCCTGAAGTCGTTCATCTCAAGGGCGGCGGCGGAGCCGGAGGATGTGTCACCGTGCAGAGCCATATCGGTCCACAGCGTGGCTCCAAAGAAGCGATACGCGCCGAAGTCCGCCGACTCGTTTTCGAGGACACGGACTTGGGTGGACGCGTAGCGCTTGCGAAGCTTGCCGGTGAGGCGGGGGATTTTTTCGCCGTAAAACTCGTGATTGCCGGCGACGTAGAGGACGGGTGTGTCGGGGAACGTGTGAGTGATCCAGGCGGCGGCGCGTTCGCGGACATGGATGTCTCCGGCCAGAACGACGAGGTCGGCGTCGGCGGAGGGCGGTTCGTAGGCGCCGAACTCGAGGTGGAGATCGCTGAGAATGCGCAACCGCATGGGCGGACTCTTTGACCCGCGGGGGCTGAAAGGGCGAACTGGTTTTCACGCAATGCCGCGGTAGCGCTTGAATGGCTGGCAAACGAAGAGGGGGCGGGCGCGACTCCAAACAATCCCGGCCGGTGTAACGCTTCGGCCCGGCTATGCACTTGCGAAGGGCGGCCTTATGCGTGTGAGCTCCCTCGCATGAATAATACTTTTCTTCCGAAGCTGATCGGATTTGGCGTCATCATCCTCGTTCTGGTCCTGGCGGCGGCGCAAAGCACCTATGTGGTCGAGCCGGGCTTCCGCGGCGTGCAGGTGACGCTCGGCAAGGTGGCGGACGGCTTCAAACCCGAAGGATTCGGCACGAAGCCGCCTTTCATTTCGCACATCGTATCCGTGCCGGTGCGACAGCTCACGCGCGGGTTGCCCGCCGAGTGTTACTCCTCGGATTTGCAGCAGGTGAACGTGTCGCTTCGCGTGCTTTACCGCATTCCCGAGGCGTCGGTGGTGAAGATCTACAAGGAGTTTTCCGGCGATCCCTTCGACAGTCTGATCGCGCCCCGCATTCAAGAGGCGTTGAAGGAAGTGACCGCATTGCAAAGCGCTGAACAAATCGTGAAGAAGCGCGAGGACATCAAAGTGAAAGCTTTGAACTCTGCGCGCGACAAGGTCGGACACATCTTGATTCTCGAGGATATCGTGCTCGAAAACATCACCCTCTCGAAGGAGCTCGAAGCCGCCATCGAGTCGAAGATGGTGCAGGAGCAGGAGGCGGCGAAAGCGCGTTTCACGCAGCAGAAAGCCCAGATCGAAGCGGACACCGCGATCATCAAGGCCAAGGGCGAAGCGGAAGCGATCCGCGTGCGCGCCGAAGCGATCCGCGATAACCCGGGCCTGATCCAGCTCCAGATCGTGGAGAAGTGGGACGGGCGTTCGCCGCTCGTGATTGGCGGCGGAGGCGAGGCGGGCGGCAATGGAGCGAATATCCTCCTGCCGATCGGCTTGCCCAATACGCCTTCGACAACCACTGCGCCTGCGCCGCGTCGATGACCCCGGCGGGCAGACGTTTTGTGGGATTAGTCGTCGCCGTCACGTTTGCCGTGGCGGCGTGCCTGATTTTCCCGCGTGTGATGGCGTTCGCGGAACTCGCAGCGCGTGAGCTGCGCTACTTTTGGTGGCTCGTGCTGATTCTGGCGTTTGGTGTCTGGCTCGCGTTTTTCGCGGGACGCAGACACCGCGACTGATGCGGCATCTTTCACGCGTCGATCGCCGTTCCTGATCGGACGGTGGCGAGCCGCAGGGAAGATGCGGGATGGGGGCTTCCCACCTGAGCGGCGCGTCCCTAGGGGGGCGATGCGGTGAGCTTCCGCTCGCCTTGTGTCGCGAAAGTCTCTCTTAGTTAAGCGTTATCTTCTCCAGCGGCTCTTCCGCCGGGCCGGAGAGGACTTCGCCGGTGGGGTGGAAGCGGGAGCCGTGGCAGGGACAGTCCCAGGTTTTTTCGGCGGTATTCCAGTCGACGATACACTTCAGGTGGGTGC
>CAMLSH010000011.1 GCA_946482625.1 uncultured Opitutaceae bacterium | reverse complement strand
TGCGGGTCATCTCGGCGAGGTTGGCGCCCTTGCCGCCGAGGAGGTTTTTCATCGTACCGTCGCCGTCGGCTTTGCCGGCGCCCCAGGTGTAGACGTATTTCGGGCCCTTGGAGGCGGATGCTTTTTTCGCGGGAGCGGAAGACGGTTTGGTCTTCGCGGCGGGTTTCTTGGCTTTGGATTTAACGGCCATGGATTTTATCAGTGGGTTGAAAAGAATCGGCGGGCGCCGGCAGGGCGCGGAAAGAGCAGAGCCAATAGGTCGGGGCTCGGGGCTGTCAACGGCGCAGCAGGGGCGGCGTGCCCTTGGCGCGGACATGTGTACACCGCGTACGCGCGATGAGGCGCTTGCATGGAGATTCCTCGCTTCCGTTCGCGCGGAAAACCCGCACCATCGCGGGCCTTTTAGAAAACGTGAACCCACCCAACGACTTTTCCCCTGACGACGACTCCACCGAGGGTGCGCTCAATCCGCGCGAGAAGCCGATGGGGTTTTTCGACCATCTGGAGGAGCTGCGCTGGACGTTGGTGAAGTGCGCAGTGGTGTATGTGGTTTTTGGAGCCGTGATCGGATTCTATTTGAAGGAATTCAATCATCTACTGCTTTGGCCGCTCGACCAGGTTCGTGCCGAGCGCGAGGGGTTCGATGTGGCGTTGGAGTCGATCGGGATCGCCGAGGTTTTCGGCATGGTTTTCCAAGTGTGTTTCATCGGCGCGCTGGCCCCGGCGGCACCGTTCATCATCTATTTTGTCGCGCAATTTGTGGCGCCGGCGCTGTCGCCGAAAGAGCTCCGCATGGTGGTGCCGGCCGGGGTGGTGGCGATGATCCTGTTCGTGATGGGCGCGGCCCTGGGCTTTTTCGTGCTCGTGCCGCAGACGATCAACATGTCGATCGAGCTGAATACGATGATGGGTTTTGGCGTCCAATGGACCCCGGCGAGTTACTACAACATCCTAATGTGGCTGGTGCTCGGGGTGGGGCTGGGATTCGAGTTTCCGCTGCTGATTTTGCTGCTGGTGTATCTCGGCATGCTGAGCACGGCGTTTCTGAAAAAATACCGGCGCCATGCGATCGTGTTGATCGTGGTGATCGCGGCGGTGGTGACGCCGACGACCGATCCGGTGACGCTAATCATGTTCGCGATACCGCTGTATTTGCTTTTTGAACTCGCGATCTTTGCAGGCGTCTGGGTTGAGCGAAAACGCGCGCTTGAAACCGCCGCGTGACGTCGCGAGGCGGCGCCCTCAACGGTATCGCTGCAGACGAAACCGTTGCGCGCGACGGGGCGTTTTTGCCCTAGGAGCGCTCTCTGGCGCGATCTAATATCCGGTGAAGGCGGGTTCGCAGCCGCCGCGGCAGGGAGGTCTTCCTGGAGGTGTCACAACCGTCGATAACGTTGCAGGGGAAGTGCTTTTGCCTGATGCGGCGCTCCGTGACTGGCCGGAGAACGTCTTCGGCTTTTGGGTTCGTGGCCGGCATGGATTCTGCGATTGCGTGTCTCCGTTTGCACCTGACGTTCAAAACGCTTTTGGTACCCGATTCCCAACGAATGACCCGCGAAGAGATCAAATCCACCCGCACCCTCCGCAAGCTCAGCCAAGCGGCTCTGGGCCGACTCGCCAACCTTTCAGCTTCTGACATCTCCCGCATCGAATGCGGCTATCGAGACATGTCTGAAGCGGAGGCGGCGGCCATCGCCGCGGCATTGGATCTCACGCCCAAGGGCGTCGCTAAAACCGTGGCGGAGCGGAAGCCAGTGACGACACTGGTCCCCCAAATCAAAGAGCAGAAGAGCGAGGCGCCACCAGCGCCATCGGCGCCCGCAGCGGCGACTCGGGATATTGCGCTGACAAATGCACAGGCGGCTCCGGTCGCTGTCGCGCCTGCGAGCAAGCCGTTGCCCACCGGCTCCGATCTCAACGATCCGGCGAATTTCGGGGTTCTGCCCGATCTGGCGCTGCTTTCGCCTGGCTCGCTCGACGAGATGGCGTTTCGCGACCGGCTCTCTGCGGAGATTTCCCGTGCGAACAAAATTCTGCACACGCCGCGCGTGCCCGCGGCTGTATGGCGTGCATGGAGACAGTTCGAGCAGCAGGCCACCGAACGGTTGCGGAGCGGCGCGGCTGCTCCGGAGCCCGAGCCGTCCCCGGTCGAGATGCACTCGCCGGCTCCGGCGATCGCGACGATCAAGCCGGTGGCGCCAGCCGCTCCCGCATCCGACGAAAAGATCGAGTCCAAGAGCTTTAACTCGCTGTTTGTCGAAGCTGCGCGCGCGTTGCTTCCCGCCGACCAGGTCGAGCGGATCAATCGCGCCGCCGAAACCGCCCGTAAGGAAGATGTCTCGATCGGTTTCATGAAACACTTCCGGCGCATCGCCGAGGGCGAGCTTTCGCCTGCCGCACTGAAACAGGTCAACGACGAGGCGAATCGACGGACAATCTCTCCCGATCGCTGGCGCACGCGCCGCGGACGCGGGCATTCGTCGGCGGCCGCCAAGTAACGGCGGGAGGCGCCGGCGAGCTCAGAAGTCGCTGTACGCGCGCAAGCCGTCCAGATTCAGAATCCGTAATTTAGGTCCGGATACCTGGATCAGGCCTTCCTTTCGGAAACGCGCGAACGTGCGTGAAAGGGTTTCGCTCGTCACGCCGAGCTGGCCGGCCAGCACTTTCTTGGTGACGGGAAGATCGAAGGCGTCCTGTGGCGAAATACCCGCAGGCGCGTGTTGCAGCAGCCAGTCCGCGAGACGGCATTCGATCTGGCGGCCTTTGATATCGTGCAACGACTGCACGAGGTGTTTCAGGTGTAGACTCATCGACGCGAGCATGTGCAGGGCGAGCTCCGGCTTCTTGCAGACCAGATCGCGAAAGTGCGTCTTGTTGATCACGATCACTTGAGACGATTCGAGCGCCATGGCGTTGGCGGGATATGTTTCGAGGGTCGCGAGTGTGACCTCGGCAAAACTCTCGGGAGCGCGGAACACGCAGATGATCTGTTCACGCCCGTCGGGAGTCAGGCGGAAGATGCTGATCTGGCCGGTCTGCACGACGTAGAAGCCGTCCGCTTTGTCGCCTTCGCGGAAGAGCACTTCGTCTTTTTCAAGCGTCCGCAGCCGGCAGCCTTCGGCGATGGCCTCAAGGTCGGCGGCGGCCAGATCCGAGAACATCCGGCTTTTTCGCAGTGTCGCGATGAGGGCGGTCTTGCGAAGAGAGTTCAAATCGTTGGGCGCGGACACGCCGTCAGATTCACGTCGCCGCTTGATGTGAATCAAGGCTATAGACCGTGCTGCCGGGCATACTTCTTCCATGCCACAACTTGAGCCTCTTCTCCTCGATGTCCGTCCGCTCGCCGCGCAAAAACGCCCGCCCATGCCGGCGATCCTCACGGCGATTTCCCGGCTGGAGCCGGGGCAACCATTGCGCCTGATCGCTCCTTTCGAGCCGGTGCCGCTCTACGAATTCATGCGTGAGCGCGGGTTTGCTCATGAGGCGAAACCGCTTGGCGACGGCGCGTGGGAGGTGCTCTTCACGCGCGGGGAAAACTAGCGCGTGAAATCCTGAGGTGGAACGCGCGGTCCCCCGCGCGTTGTGCGGTGTCGTCGGCGAATAGACGTTTGATTGTCTGCGACGTTCATCAGCGCGCCGGGACGGCCCGCTCCACCTCGATCCATCCGCCGCTTGTTGCCGACTGCGATGATCAATGTAGGGCTCGAGCTTGTTCGACGCCTTCCGGTCTCCGTATCGAGAAACCGGGCACCCGTTCAACATGCCCGGGTGCATTCACAACGGTGGGCGGGGCGTGCCGTGCATCGCTACGATCTGGCGGAGGCGTTGACCGATGGCCTCGGCCCGCTCAATCATTTCATCGGCCGCGGAGGCGGGCAGGTGGGCGCGGCAGTGCCGATGCCAGAGCCCAAGCCAGGCTTGGAAGTGTTTTTCTTCGAGACCGAGATGGAGGTGCTTGTACGGCATCGGGCCGTTGTAATTTGCAGGGCCGCCGGTGGCGCCGGACCAGAAGTCGGCGATTTTTTCCAGATGCGCGGGCCAGTCCTCGATTTGCGCGGCAAAGATCGGGCCGATCTCGGCGTGCTGGCGGACGTCCGCATAAAAGTAGCGCAGCATTTTGAGCAGCGGTGCGCGACCACCGATGCGGTCGAAGAGCGTGGAGGAGGAAGACGGGTCGATCATGAGAAACGCGAAGGGCAAGGTGACAGAAAAGCGGAGAGTTCGCACGCGCCGGGTGCAGATCGCGGTGTTTTGGCGCAGGCGCATGGAGCGGGGCTGGGGAAGTGGTTTACCTTCACAGCGCGTCGGAAGAAAGGGACTAAGAGCGGAGACGGCTAGGTCAGTAGTTGAAGTCCAACTTCAGCCAGGCGGAGCGGCCGGGTTCGTTGACACGCGTGGTCGGAGCGGGAAATCCGGCGACCATGCTGCCGCCGCGGCTGAGGTGTTCGGCGTAGGTGCGGTCGGAAATGTTGTCCACGCCGGCGGAGAGCTGGAGCCGCGCGTGGGGCTTCCAAGCGGCGCTGAGCGAGAAGACCGCGAAGCCTGGCGAAGGCCCGAGATCTTGTCCGACGATGTTGCCTTGGTTGAGCGCGTAGCGGGTTTGGCGTGCGGCCACGCGGGCGAGCGAGCCGACGCTCCACCGCGAAGTCGTGTAGCTGAGACCGAGACGACCTTCGAGCGGCGGCTGCTGCGCAAGCGGACGGTCATCGGTTTCGTTCGTGCCACGAACCGCCGAGATCGCGGTGTCGGCGGTCCAGCCTTGGGCGAATTGCCACGAGAGACTGGCTTCGCAGCCCAAGGAGGTCGTCTCCACGTTGCGAGCGATCGTCGCGGTGCGCGTTCCCATCATGCCGGCGGATTTACGAACGCCGCTCTCGGTCAGGATGAAATCGTCGACGCGGTTTGCGAAAACGGAGAGCGAGGTCGCGAAGGTGCCGCGGTGGCGGTTGATGCCGAGGTCGAGCTGCGTGGTGCGTTCCGGGCGCGTTTCGAATGCGCTAACGGTGCCTGCGCTTTCCTTGCTGAAGAGTTCCCAATAGTCGGGAAACCGCTGCGTGTAGCCGACGCCGGCGAACACCGTGAAGTCCTTGGGGAGATCGCGTTCGTAGCGGATGAAACCGCAGGGAAGCGTGTCGCCGCGTTTGCGATACGCGGTCGGATTCACGGCGGTTCCCATCATGCCGGTGGCGACGGAAGGACGAAAATCCTGCGCGCGCCACCAGTCGATACGCGCACCGGCGACGACGCGCTGAGCGGCGCCGAACTCTTGGGTTGCTTCGGCGAAAAGTCCGGTGGCGGCGAAGGTGGAGTCTTTGATGCGCGCCTTGGTTTCGTACGGATCGACAAGGTTGTTGCTCGTGCTGCGATTGCGGTGGCGGTTGGACTGATGATCGACGCCGACCGTCGCGCGGAGGGAATCTGCCGGAGTGTTTTTTGCAAAGGCGCGGCCGCCGAAGGTGAGGCGGTCGGGATTCGACGCGGCGCGGCCCGGCATCATCGCAGTGGGTGTGAACGAGCGGAGCGAGAAGTTATCCATCACGTGATCGACGTAGTTCACGAAAAGACCGGCCTCGATCGCGTCGACGAGTGGCGAAATCTTTGCACGGCGGAGGCGGAGGCCGAGATTTTCGCGGGCGAACTGGGCGCCGTCCATCAGGCGATCTGCGTAGGCGGCCTCGCCGTCGCTGACGATGCCGGTGAGCTCGACCGACGTGTCGTTATCGGGCGTCCAGCCGAGCGCGAAGCGAGTGCTCCAGCGCTCGTAGGCCGAGGAGATCGCGCGGCCATCTCCGTCTTCGTAGTCATCCGCATTGGAGCGCGAGGCCGCGAGCTCGACATAGCCGGAAGGGCGGCCGGCGCGGACTTCGGCGAACTGATCGTTGCGGCCGAAGGAGCCGAGGGTGAGCGCGGCTTGTAGTTTAGTGGCGGATTCAGGGAAGCGGTGGGGCGTGCGTTCGAAAAGCACGACACCAGCGGAGTTGCCGGGGCCGTGCAGGACGGATTGCGGACCTTTGAGCACCGTGACGCGATCGTAGGCGGAGGGGAAAACGTAGGCAGTGGGCGGGTCCATGCGGTTGCCACAGCCGCCGAGGATATTTTCGCCATCGAGAAGAATGCCGAGGCGCGAGCCGGCCATGCCTCGGAGGACGGGATCGCCGTCGATGCCGCCTTTGCGGATGACGTTGAAGCCGGCAATTCCGCGCAACGCCTCCGCGCCGTCTTGGGCGGGAATGGGCTGCGCCGGAGCGCGCGGGTCGGTGGTGACGGCGAGCGGGCGTTCGCTTGGCCGCGCGGTGACGACGACGGGTGCGAGCGCGATGACGCGGTCGGTCGGGCTGCTGGCGACGAGGCTTGGGATTATGGATACGGCACCCGCCGCGATTGCGCGGAGGAGAACGCCACGACGAACGAGAAGGAAGGGTGATGCTTTCGGGCGTGTTGCGAGTGTGAGGAGGGCGCGACGTGGCGAAATCATGAACGCCAGTCTAGCGGTCGTGCTCAGTGCACGCCTTGATGAAGGTCAAGGCGCTGGTGATGTGGGCCGCGGAAACTGCGGGCTGGCGAGAATTTGCTCCAAGACGTTTTCTGCTTCGCCGGGGGAAAAATCTGCGTGCGCCTGTTTTTTCACGCCGTACTCGCGAAGCATGAAATGGGCGGCGGGGGCGATGTTGTGACGTTTGAGAATGTGCAGCACGCAGCGCAACGCGCAGCCGTCGACGGCGACGATGGGCCGGCCGGACGTGGCGACTTTCACGAGCGGCGCCACGTCGCCACCGACGCCGGCGATGCAGGACATTTCGGCGGCACCCGAGCGGTCGAGTTTGACGGCGAGGTGGTTGGCCATCTGCGCCGCACTGGAGGCGCCCGAGCAGGAGTAAACCAGCGGGATGGCGACTTTTTCGTTCATCTAAATAGCGCACGCTTGAGTGGCGCCGGCGGCAAGAGCCCCGGCCCATGTGGTTTGATCCAAATCAAGCCGGGGCCGAAAATATCCGCGGCCGCTGGCGGCTGGCTTGCCGAGTGGGGCCGAGTGGCGTGGGTTCTCGGTATGAGCGTTCGTGCAGGCACTGACGAGACGCGGCTCGGGGCGCATCCTGATGCCGGCGGTTTCGCGCGGAAGGCGTTTCAGACTGCGTGGGGATTTTGGGTGATTGCTGGAGTGCTCGGCGTGCTGCTGCGGTGGATGGCGGTGCGGCCGATTGACGGACTCAACTACGCGTACCTCACGCATGCGCATTCGCATGTCGCGTTCCTCGGGTGGGTGTTCAGCGCGTTCTTCGCGCTCGCGTTGCGGTTCTTTGTGCCCGAGGGCGACCGGGCCGGGTACTGGCGTTTGTTCCTCTGCGCGCAGGTGGCGACTGCTGGCATGCTGATCGCGTATCCCATTCAAGGTTACGGAGCGGCGAGCATCGCCTTTTCCACGCTGCACATGCTCTGCTCCGGCGTCTTTGCGTGGCGGCTGTGGCGGCGGAGCCGGGCGTCGCTGGTGGCGCGCGGCTATTTGCGGACGGCTTTGGGGTTCATGGTGATTTCGGGGCTCGGGCCGCTCGCGCTCGGACCGCTGGCGGCGGCGGGATTGCGCGAGACGCCGTGGTACCCGCTGTCGGTTTATTTCTATCTGCACTGCCAGTACAACGGCTGGTTCGTGTTCTTCCTCGTAGCGGTGCTGTCGCAGTATCGCCACGAGCGCGGACTGCCCGTGCACACCATCGCGGCGCGGCGTTCGCTCGGGTGGCTGGCAGGAGGCTGTGTGCTGACGTTCGCGCTGTCGGTGCTTTGGATTAATCCGCCGGGCTGGGTCTATGCGATCGCTGTCGGCGGCGGACTCGTGCAGATGGTCGGCTGTGGTTACTTGTTGGGCACGCTGAGAGGTGCGGCGGACCTGTTCGTAGGCGAGCGAAGGAGGTTAGTGCGCGGCCTGGCGATTCTGGCGCTCGTGGCGTTTCTAGTGAAAGTCGTGTTGCAGTTCACGGCATCATGGCCGGGCTTGGAGGTCTTTGCGGTCTACCGGCCGGCGGTAATCGGGTTTCTCCATCTCGTTTTTCTCGGCGTGGTGACGCCGATGCTGATCGGCTGGGCGGTGGAACTGGGATGGTTGCGTGTGCGCGCGGTCGGAAAGGCGGGGCTCGGGCTTTATCTCGCGGGCGCGTTGCTGACTGAGGGCGCGCTCGGAGCTGTTTCGGTCGCGCAAGGAGCAGGAAATTTGGTGCGATGGGCGCCGGGGCTTTTGCTGCTCGCCGCGGTTGCGATGGTCGCGGGTGCGGTGCTGCTGGCCGTCGGGCTGTTTCAGAAACGCGTCGATGACGTCGCCACGGTCATTCCTCGATCCGGGTCTCGTCCCAGCCGAGTTGTTCGCGCGCGAGAGGACTGAGGAGGACCGGCGACCAGAGCGGCTCCCACACGAGTTTCACCTCGACTGAGCTGACGCCGGGCACGGCCTCGGCGGCGGATTTGACGCCGACGAGAATCACGTCACCGGCCGGGCAATACATCGAGGTGAGCGTCATGACGATGACAACGGCGCCGTTGTCCACCGTGATCTCGTAGATGAGCCCGAGGTCTTCGATGCTCACGCCGAACTCGGGGTCGTAGACGTTGCGGAGGGCTGCACGGATGGTGTCTGGGAGAGAGGCTGCGTCGGTGGCGTTCATGGGTCGTTCGATGCGGAGAAGAGCGATCGGGCTGGGTCACGCGCGCCAGAGATGGGCGGCGACGCGGACCGAGTTGGTGAGAAATAAGGCGGCCGATACTGCGAGTGTCACGCCGCCGATTAACGCCAGCTTCGCAGAGGGAAGTCCGCATGCGACGACGAGCAGCGCGAGCGCGGCGAGGTGCGCGATAAACCAGGCGCGTTCGAGGCGCTTCGAGGCGAGCGAGGTCGCGACGGGGACGGGTTGTTTGCCGACCTTGGGGCCGTACGCGCGCATCCACACGAGGAAGGGCACGATTTTGCAGAGCATGCCGAGTACGCACAGACTCAACGCGCCGGGGATGGCGACGATTCCGTAGCCGGAGATCATCTGGAGAAAGGCGGGCGAATCGCCCGGAACGACCACCAGCGCGAGTCCGCCGAAGGCGGCGAGGGTGATCAGAGCGAAGCCGGCGACGAAGGCTTGTATCCCCGGTTCGAGGACACGGCGGCGTCGCGTGCGAAGTGTCGCGAGCAGGGCGATGCCGGTGCAGACGATGCCGGCGACGATGATCGCGGCGCCCGCGATTGCCGACAGGCGGTGATGCCAGGCGAGGCCGGCGGTGAGTACCGGCAGGCCGGCTTGAGTCGCGAGCAGTCCGGTCCAGATGAGGCGGGGGCGGCGCGCGTCGCCCATCGTAAACATTGGGATCAGTTGAAACATCGTTCCCTGCAGCAGCGTGAGAAAAAATCCCGCGAGCCCGAGATGGGCATGGGCGCGGAGCAGATCGACTGCGGAGAGCGGGAGCCAGGGCCAGCGGCGGTTGAGCGCGAGCGCGATGCCGAAGAGCACCGTCACGGCGAGCCAGCCGGTCGCTAGAGGGAAACTCCACGCGGCGGCGTCGCGGCGGGTGGCGGTGGAGAAGGTGCGGAGCACCGTGACAAAAAGAAACAAGGTCCCAATGGCGACGAGGCTGCCGCCGGCGGCGACGTAATCGAAGCGGCTGGCGGCGAAGCCGAGCACGAGCGCGGTAGCGCCCACGGCGTGCAGGACGAAGTGAATCCAGAGTTTCGTTACGCCAGCCCGCAGTGGAGCGCCGAGCACGACCGGCATCAATTGGTAGAGAGCGCCGATGGACACGCTGAGCAGGAATCCCGGAAGCCATAAATGCACGAACGCGACGACGCGCGGGTGCAGATACGGCAGCAGGAAGATCTCGCGATCCAAGGCGCTCCACGCCGGTCCCGCGGCGAATGCGGCGAGACCGAAGCCGATGAACGCGAGTGGCAGACGCGCGCCGCCGACGAGCGGGACGGCGCGCGGTGCGGAAGTCGCGACTCGATCAGGCGCGCTTGAGGGTGGTGCGCCAGCTGCCATCGGGCATTTGCTCGCTGTTGTGGACGATCTTTCGCGCGTCCAGTTCAGGATAGAGATGGAGAGGGCGACGGTCGGTGAGAGCGGTGAGAGTCGTGCCGGCGGGGAGGTTCTCGGCGGCGGCGAGTATCCGCATCATGGGTTCAGGCGGTTCGAGTCCGCGGGCGTCGACCTCGTTCGCCGCGACCGGGCGGGAACCCGAGCACGAAGGCGGGGTGATGGGCGCACTCGTGGGGGATTCGGCGAGCCGGGTGATTCTTACCTGGAATTCGTCGGGGCCGGAGAGAAGATATTCCCAGTTGAAGGCGCCGGGGAATTGCGCGGCGAATTGATAGTAGAGCGGCACGGGATCGTGATCGTTCACGAGGACGAAATGGGCGCCGACGGGAAGTTCGGCCCAGCGTTTGAAGATCAACGCGTGTTTCTGGCGGCAGGGGATCACGCGCACATCGAAGTGCGTGAGATCGACGGTTTCGGGAGTCTGGCTCATGTGGTGGTGGACTGGGTTTCGTTGGTCTCCGACCCGAGGGTGAGGAGCATGGAAAAGGGACCGGCGGCGGCGCGCACGGCGTGCGGATGGCCTGGCGGCATGTGCAGCAGTGCTCCGGCGGCGAGGCGGTGCCAGGCGTCGGCGAAAAAGAAATCGCAGACGCCATCAAGGATCTGCACGACGGCGCGACGCCGGCTGGTGTGTGCGGTCAGCTCCTGACCGTCGGCGAAGGCGAAGAGCACGACGCGGAGCTCGGGCGATTGGACGACGGTGCGGCTGACGATGCCGGCTTCAGAAGTCTGCACCGCTTCGGCGAGCGTGAGCGTTTGCGCCTGATCGGCGGCGAGGAGCGTGCGTGGGTTCATCGCCGCCCACCATAACGTTTCCGCCGGCGGCCGCCTTGATGTGGATCAATCCGCGCGCGAATGGGTGCCGGTGCAAACGCGCGGGCTCACGAAAAAGTTCGTTTGCGTTCGCCCGCGTTTCCAACGCGCCGGGCGAGGAGAGGACGTTGCGCGGATTACCGTTGCCTCTCGGGGAAGGAGGCGTGTCAGCGCGCGGGAACTGCGCGGATGGCCGCGAGTATTTCTTCGGGCTTCCAGCCGTTGCCGCGCCAGAGCTCGACGACACGTCCATCGGGTCCGATCAACGCGGTGCAAAGCGTGTGATCGAGCGTAACGCCGTTGCGTTCGGTGAAGACGGCGAACGCCTTGGAGAGTGCTTCGACCTCTTTTTTTTCGCCGGTGGCGAAGTTCCAAAACGCGGGCTGGGCGCCGACAGCTTTGCCGTACTCGGCGAGAATTTCCGGGCGGTCAAACTCCGGGTCGAGCGTCACGCTGAGCAGTTTCACTCGCGGTGCGAGAGCGGCATCGGCGACGAGGGCGCGTTGCAGGGCGGCGAATTTCAACGAGATCGCCGGGCAGAATTCCGGGATCGGGCAGCGCGTGAAGATGAACGTGACCGCGGTAAACTTCCCCTGTAGTGAGGCGGTGGTGACGGCGGCGCCGGTTTCATCGATCAGTGAGAAGGCCGGAGCTGCGTCGCCCGGGCGGACACGCGGTATTTTTGGCCGTGCCGAAGGGGCGGAGGCAATCTTGTCCGCGGGCGCCTCTTTGCCGGTGACGACGAAACGATCGGCAACTGAGGATTCTTCGGTGACGCGGAGGCGGAACCGCACCAAGTCGCCCTCTTTCAGTTGAGCGGTGTCTTTGGGTTCAGCCGGGTCGAAACGCATCGTCATCGCGGCCATGAAACCGGGGATCTCGTCGTGTTTGATCACCACGCCACCGTCGTCGAGACGGGCGCGCACGACGCCGGTGACTTCATAGATCTGTTCGGGGGTTTCCGCGCGGAGCGATGCGATAAGCAGTGCGATCAATAGGAAGAGGCGGATAACAAGGGGGCCCGGTTGCATGAGTGGTGGTAATGGTTACGGTCCGCGCCATGTCGAAAATTAACGACTGCGGAAGGGGCTTAACTGAGCCGCCGCGTTTCATCGGTCAACTCGCGGATTTGGATTTCCCGGCGTCTTCGGTGTCCGCCCTTCGGCTGTTTTCCCGGCATCTTCTCCTCCGACGCGCGGCGTTGCGACGATGTCTTTCGGAGGCCGTTTTTTTGGGAGCCGCTCGTCGATTAATGACGGCGGGGCGGTCACGTGCGCGTCCTGGCCCGCCTGCAAGTCGTTCCCCGCTTGATTCACATCAAGGCGCTGCGGCCGTCTCACCGTTATCCTCACTGCTCAACTCACCCTATGAAACCCATCCCATCGATCCTACGCCTGACCGCCGTGTTCACGGCGTTGATACTCATCAGCGGCTGCGGCCGCTCCAAGCAGGAGGCCGGTTCGCCGACACCCGCGCAACCTGCCGCGCGTGCAGTGCCCGCCGAGGGCCGCGCCATCGAAATCACCGGTAACGACAGCATGAAGTTCAACGTGACTGAGATTCGTGTGAAAGCCGGCGAGGCGCTCGCGGTGACACTGAAGAATGTCGGCACGATGCCCAAGTTTTCCATGGGGCACAACTGGGTGCTCGTCGAAAACGGCGTGAAGCTGGCCGACTTCACGAGCGACGCTGCGCAGGCAGTGAAAACCGACTACGTGCCTGACGCCTACAAGGCGAAAATCATCGCCGCGACCAAGCTCCTCGGGCCGAACGAAAGCGACACGGTCCTGTTCTACGCGCCCAAGAAAGTCGGCCGGTACGATTTCCTCTGCACCTTCCCCGGTCACTTCCAAGTCGGGATGAAGGGCGTCCTGATCGTCGATTAACCCGCAGCTCCACCCCTATGAAACAACTCTTCCGACAGCTTTCTTTTCTCGTCGCGGCCGGCGTCTTGCTGGGCCTGACCGGTTGCAATCCGCCCGGCCAAAAATCATCTGCCAGCGACAAGGCCGGTGTCGCCGGCTCACCCGCCGCGCGGACCTTCGTCGCCCCCGGCGAAAAGGACGAATACTATCTCTTCTACTCCGGTGGACACTCCGGCCAGGTCTTCGTCGCGGGACTTCCGTCGATGCGGCACCTGGCAACCATCCCGGTGTTCTCGCCGTACCCGGGAACTGGTTACGGCTTCGACGAGGAGACCAAGGCCATGCTCGGCGGCTTTACCTGGGGCGATGTGCACCATCCGGGTCTTTCCCAGACCGACAGCCTTTACGACGGGCGCTGGTTGTTCGTTAACGACAATGCCAACAACCGCATCGCGCGCATCGAACTTCGCGACTTCAAGACGCACCAGATCCTCGGGCCGATCCCGAACTCCAGCGGCAACCACGGTTCGTCGTTCGTCACGGAGAATACCGAATACGTGCTCGTCGCGACGCGGTTCTCGGTGCCTCTGCCGAAAGGGCGCTACGCCGATCCGGCGGACTACGAAAAGGAATTCAACGGCATGGTCAGCGGCATCAAAATCGAGCCGAAGACAGGCGAGATGAGCGTCGGCTGGCAGATTCTCACGCCGCCCTTCAACTGGGATCTGGGCTCGACGGGCAAAGGCCCGAGCAGCGGCTGGGCGTTCTGGACTTCCTATAATTCCGAGATGGCGCACGAGACGCTCGAGGCCAACGCCAGCCAGCGCGATCGCGATTACGCCGCGGTGGTCAACTGGCGCGCGGCCGAAGCCGCCGTCAAAGAGGGACGCGCCGACATGATGGACGGCGTTCCGGTCATCGATCCGGCGAAAGTGCCGGGCGTGCTCTATTTCCTCCCGGTGCCGAAATCGCCACACGGCATCGACGTCGACCCCTCCGGTCGTTGGATCGCTGCTGGCGGAAAACTGCAGCCGGTGGCCACGGTTTTCGACTTCGAGAAAATCCAGGCAGTCATCGCGAAGAAGCAGTTCGACGGTGAATTCCGTGGCGTGCCGGTGCTTAGTTACGACGCGGTTGTCGAAGGCGAAGTCCCCGTCGGTCTCGGTCCGCTGCACACGCAGTACGACGGCAAGGGCAATGCCTACACGTCGCTCTACATCGAGTCGGCTGTCGCCAAATGGAAACTACCGCCTTGGAGCGCCGAGGAACGCGCGGACTTGAACAAGGTCATCACCGACAAGATCGACGTCCACTATAACATCGGCCACCTCGTGGTCGGTGGCAGCGATACCAAGCAGCCTTACGGAAAATATCTCGTGGCGATGAACAAGCTCTCGAAGGGCCGCCATATCTCGGTCGGACCTTCGCAGCCCGAGTCGAGCCAGTTGATCGATGTCAGCGGTAACAAGATGGAGATGCTTTACGAAGCGTTCACCGAGCCGGAGCCGCATTTTGCGCAGATCCTCAAGGTGGATGCGATCAAGCCCATCGAGGTTTACCCGAAGGAAGAAAACAAGAACGCCAACGCGGTGTGGGAAGCGAAAGACACAGGCGTCACACGCAAGGGGAACGTCGTTGAAGTCAAAATGGTGGCCATCCGCAGCCGGTTCATCCCCGAGCGTATCGACGTGAATGTGGGCGACGAACTCGTCATCCACGTGACCAATGTCGAGCAGACGACCGACATGATTCACGGTCTCGGCATCGTGGAGCAGGACGTGAACGTGGTCATCGATCCGGGCGAGACGAAGACGATCCGTCTGAAGGTGACCAAGCCGGGTGTGTTTCCCTTCTATTGCACGAACTTCTGTTCGGCGCTCCACCAGGAGATGCAGGGTTACCTCACGGTGAAGCCGGAAGCCTACGTCGCCAAATAGTCGTTACGCCAGGAACCCGCCGCCATGCACGAATTCCTCCGCCGCGAAATCCACTTCCTGCGCCGTCCGCTCAATCTGACGTCGCGGTTGCTGATGATTGTGGCGGCCGGGTTCGCGGTGGCGGCGGTGTTTCTGCCGCTCTGGAAGATCCATCTGGTGGCCCCGCAGTATCGCGAAGGGCTTTCGCTGCATATCTACAGTTACCAACTCGTCGGCGGTAACCGGGGGCAGGATCTCGTCGAGATCAACGGGCTCAATCATTACATCGGCATGAAGCCGCTTCAGCAGGCGGACTTCGTGGAGATGACCTGGCTGCCGTTCGTCTTCGGGATTTTTGCGCTGCTGTCGCTGCGCGCGGCGGTCATCGGCCGCATGGCCAGCCTCATCGATCTCGGGGTGCTGTTTCTCTACTTCGGCGCCTTCTCGATGGGGAACTTCTACTATCGGCTGTATTCGTATGGCCATCACCTCGATCCGCGCGCCCCGATGACGATCGAGCCGTTTACGCCGATCATGCTCGGCAGTCAGAAGATTGCCAACTTCGTGCAGACCAGCCTCCCGCAATCGGGGGCGATTCTTCTCGGGCTGTTCCCGGTGATGATCTCGGCGGCGATGTGGCTTTCGCGAAAGGAGGAGCCGTGAAACGCTTCTTTCGCGAAATGGCAGGCGGCGCTTTGCTGGCCTGCTCGATCGCGGTGCTTCGGGCGGCCACGCCGGGCGATGAACTCCGCGCACAGCTGCTAGCGGCACCGGCTGGCGGGACGGTAGTGGTCGCAGCAGGTGACTACGACGGGCCGTTTGTGATCGAAAAACCTGTCCACCTGCTCGGCGAACCCGGCGCGATTCTGCGCGGGGACCAGCGCACTCATGTGGTCGCGGTGCGGGCGGCCGACGTTGAGATCGCGGGCTTCACCATCCGCGGCTCTGCTCGAGATCTCTCCAGCGATCATGCCGCGGTCCATATCACTGGGGCGCGGGCCATTGTCCGCGACAACCGGATCGTGGACACGCTCCACGGCGTTTACGTGCGCAAGGTCAACGGCTGCCGCATCGAGCGCAACGTGATCCTCGGCGATGGCGTGACCGCCGGCACCGCCGCCGATCCCGTGATGGCCGCGCTCAAGCCCGGTGAGAGCGAGATGTGCGGCGTCGATTCGCCGCAGGACCGGCGCGGCAACGGCATTCATCTCTGGAACTCCTCCGGACATACGATCGCGAACAACGCCATCTCCGGCGTGCGCGACGGCATCTATTTCTCCTTCACCGACGACACGGTCGTCCGGGACAACGTAATCACACGCGTCCGCTACGGACTCCATTACATGTACTCGGATGGAAACACGTTTGAGCGGAATCTGTTCTCCGAAAACGCCGCCGGCGCTGCGCTCATGTATTCGAAGGGTCTCGTTCTGCGTGAAAACCGGTTTCTTTCCAACCGCAGCCACCGGGCCTACGGGCTTCTGCTCCAGTCCGTCGACGACACGCTGATCGAGGGCAACCGGATCGAGGGCAACACGCTCGGGCTGTACATGGAGAACTCGAACAACAACACGACCCGCGCCAATCAGATCGTTTCGAATTATATCGGTCTGCGGGTGAGCGACAGCACCGCCGCCAGCCGGTTCTACGAGAACGTCTTTCGCGGAAACATCCACCCGGTCGAGACCAGCGGTCACAACACGGCGAATACGTGGACAGTGGCCGGCCGCGGGAATTATTGGGAGGGCGCACTCGCGCTCGATCTCGACCGCGACGGCGTGGCGGATGTGTCTCATCATGAACCCGATCTTTTTGGTGGCTGGCGCCGCACCTTTCCCACCGTGGGACTGCTCTCGGCGAGTCCCGGCGAGCGCCTTCTGCGATTCATTCACAGCCGCTTGGCGTTGTCTTCACTTCCGGGCATCACCGATGCACGGCCCCTGATTACACGGAATCCTTCCCCATGATCCTCGCCCACGATCTCAAGAAGTCTTTCGGCGCCCGCAGCGTGTTGCGCGGCCTCGATCTGGCGGTCGAACCGGGCGCCATCACGCTCATAGTTGGCGCCAACGGTGCGGGAAAAACCACGACGCTTCGTCTCCTCGCCGGGCTGTCCGATCCGGATGATGGTCGGGTCACGATCGGCGGACACGATTTGCGACGCGAGCGGCGGGATGCGCTGTCGCAGCTGTCTTTTCTGCCGCAGGCGCCGCGATTTCACCCGCGCCTGACCACGGTACAGACGGCTGAGTTTTATGGCGAACTGCGCGGGCATTCCCGAGCGGCGGCCGCCGCCGCGCTCGATGCGTGGGGGATGCTGGAGTTTTCGGACGTTCCCACCGGGAAGCTTTCCGGCGGATTGCGCCAACGACTCGCGCTCGCGGTGTTTGCGCTGGCGGATGCGCCGGTGTTGTTGCTCGACGAACCCGGGCTGAGTCTCGATCCCGAGTGGCGGCAGAGTTTGCAGACATTTCTCGCCCACGAAGCGTCGCGCGGCCGCACGATTCTCGTCGCGACTCATCTGCTCGGCGAATGGGAAGGGCGGGCGGACCGCTGCCTGCTGGTCGAGGACGGCCGGTCGCAAGGCGAACTCTCGCCCGACAGATTGCGGGAGGTTTTCCCGCGTCTCGCACGTGAGCCGAGCAATGTATCCATTTTCAGGAGCTGCGCCTGACGCCATGAACTCCACGCACACGTCCACGTTTCCTTCCTTTGCTGGCGTCGCGCGCGCCGCTCTGCGCCGCGAATGGTTGAGCCACCGGCTGAATCGGTTTCTTTATGCGCACGTCGCGCTGGTGCTGGTGGCGGGATTGTTGCCGCTGCTGACGCCGGGCGACGCGTTGGCGCGCGGTGCGGCGTGGTGGTTGTTGCACGCGGTGCTTTACGCGGTGTCGCTCTCGTCCGTGCTTCTTGGGCTCAGCTCGGCGCACGCGGAGGCGGAGGAATTTGTGTGGCTGTTGGGACAGCCCTCTGGAACCGGCCCGTGGCTGGCGGGGAAGGCGGGAGGGCTGACCGTACTGGCGGGCGCTTCCACCAGTCTGCTGGGATTGCCGGCGGCGCTTGCTGGCGGGGCCTCGTCCGAACTCGCGCTGGCGATGGCGGGCGCGTCGGGCGTGGCGGTGGTCTGCGCGCTGGCGGGGCTGGCGTTGGGATTTTGGATACGCGACAGTGTGCGCGGGCTGATCGCGGCGGTGGCGGTGTGGTTTGTGATGCTTTTCGGCGTCGATCTGCTGCTGCTCGCCATAGCGGGTGCTCCCGCGGTGCAGGCCAATCCCGACTGGTGGGTTGTGCCACTCATGCTCAACCCGCTCGATGCGTACCGGATCACCGTGCTGTTCGCGGTGGAGCGGGCAGCCTTTAGCGGCCTCGATGCGGGACGGCTAGCCGGCTGGTGGGCGTCGCATGCGGGACTTTGGCTCGGTGTCGTGTGTGCGCTGTGGTCCGCCGCATGCGGGCTGGTGGCATGGCAAGGCGCCCGCCGTCGTACCGACGACTGATTTCTCGGGGCGTTGGCGTTCAACCGCGGCGAAGGAGTACGCTGACGATTTCGTAGGGGCGGTGTTGGATCGTGTTGGTCGCGCGCGCCGCGGCGGCGACGCGTCCATCGAGACCGCAGGGTTGCGCGATCCAGCCGGGAGCTAATCGCAGCGTTGCGGCGCCGCTTTGACCGGCGACCTCGTGAAGACGGAGGACCCAAGCGTCCCGATCGAACGGACGCGCCCAAGCTGCCACGAGCGTAGGTGATCCATCGATATCCAAAAATCCGGCGGAGCGCGGCGGGCCGGAGTAGATCAACGGGGCTGTGAACAACGTGTCGGCGAGCGACGCGGGGTGCAGTTCGGCAGCGCCGCACGCATCGTAGCCACCGAGGGCGAGACGGATGAGGTGGCGGCCTTGGTCGGAAAACGGGGAGGCTGGTTGGTGGCGGCTGAGTCCGGCGGGGGCGGCGTAGCGGTCGTCGCAACCGGTGATGCGCGCACCGCGCAGGAGCGAAATCGCGAGTTCGCCGTCGCGTGCGGAGAAGCCGTATTTCGATTCTGTGATTAGCGCGAGGCCGGTGCGTTCGCCGTCGTGGGCGACCGCGGCCCAGCGGCTGCCGGGGACTTCCCATTGGGCTTCAGCGGCAGGCGATCCGGGCTGCTGCGCGCGAAGTACGCTACCAAACGGCGCGCCGAAGCGGGCGCTGGCACCGCGGTAGCTGGTCGGGAAATGCAGTTTCAGCAGCGTGTTTTCCTCGTGCCAGTCGATCTCGGCTTCGATACGCAGAACGGCTTCGCCGGCGTGGAGTCGGTAGCGTAGCGTGAGGCGGCTGGTTTTTCCGAGCGGGCGTGAGACCGCGAGCACAACGCTGTGGCCGTTGACGTGCTCGGCTTTAAAACTCGGCTTCGATGTCACCTCGTGCGCGAGGTCGAGGGTGTGGCGGTCGATGTCCCACGCGTCGTAGTTGGCTGGGTGGTCGGCGTAGAGGACGGCGCACGCGGCTGGCGCGGTGAGAGCGATTTCACGACCGTCGATCACGAGCGACTTTAACCAGCCGTCAGGGCCGATCTCGGCTTGCACGCGCTCGGAAGCGAGACGGCGGCCTCTGAGTGTTGCGGCTTTTGGCGTCGTCTTGGCGGCGGTATCGAGAGCCTGGCTACTGAGCGGCGGCAGATCAACCCACACGGGTGCGTGACGTGGGGAGCGTTGCACCCAGCCGCGCCAGAGTTGGGGGAGGACATTGAACGCGTGCCAGTTGTCGCTGCTGCGCTTCGAATGAAGGCGGTGCGCCGCATTGCGTTGTTGTTCGACGGCGAGCCGACGCAACTCAGGCACGCCCTCGGCGTACACTTCGTCGAACGAACTGCCGGGGATGTAATCGTGAAACTGCGCGAAGATCAGGCGTCGCCAGGGTGCGGTGAGATCGGGCGTTTCGCCGGTCGCGACGGCGACGGCTTCACGAACCTGCAGGGCACGCTCAAGGCCGCGGAAGGCGGATTTTAAATCGCCGTGCGTGGTGTAGGTGCCGCGGTGGTATTCGAGATAACACTCGCCTTGATAGACGGGCAGTTGACGGCGACGGCGGGCGAGTCGGGCGAAAAAGTTTTCCGGCTGGTCCCAGCTGAGCGCGGGCGTGCCGGCGAGTGCGTTGAGGCGGCGGGCGCGTTCGCACATTTCCTCGGTCGGGCCGCCGCCACCATCACCGTAACCGGTGGGGTGCAGGAATTCGCCATGAACATCGGCTTGGACGTGGCCGCGCGCGTTGGCGTCGAGTTCGCCGAGGTCGAGGCTGTTGTTGTAGCCGGCGTTTTGCGTGACGTGTGCGACGACCTCGCTGCCATCGGTGCCGCGCCAGACGAAGCTGCTGTAGGGAAAGCGCGTGACGGCGCTCCACGTGAGTTTGGTCGTGAAAAACCACTCGACGCCGACGAGGCGCATGAGTTGCGGAAGACATCCGCTGTATCCAAAAACATCGGGCAGCCAGAGCAGGCGCGCGGGCCTGCCGCTCAGGCGTGCGAACTCCTCCTGGCCGAGGAGAAAACTGCGTGCGAGCGCTTCGCCGCAAGGCAGCAGCGTGTCACTTTCGACATCCATCGCTCCGGTTGCCTGCCATTGTCCGGATAGGACGCGCGCGGTGACAGCTTCGGCGAGTTTTGGGGCGCGGCGTTCGACGGCGCGGTAGCTCGCGGGCTGGCTGTAGGCGAAACGAAACTCCGGGTAGCGATCCATCAGCCGGTTAACGGTGGCGAAGGTATGCACGGCCTTCGCCTCGCCCATGCGTTCTGGCCAGAGCCAGACGAGATCGATATGAGCGTGGCCGGTGAGTGTGGCCTGGACGCGGCTGCGCGGATCGCGCATTTCGCGGCGGGTGGCGGCGAGTTGTATCCGTAGCGCGGGCACGCCGCCGGTGTCGAAGGCGTTGGCTGCACTGTTTAGACGGTGCAGCAACTGACGGTAGACGGGCGTGGCGTTTTCCACGCCGGGTTGCTGGCCCGTGCGAGCGAGGTCGCGTGGCGGTGCGGGCGTTTGTTGCGCGCGCAGGTGCATCATCAAATCGAAGAGCGCCTGAAGGTCTTGCGCGGCGTCCCAAGCGGCGTCGTCGCGCGTCACGATGAACGCGCCGGTGAACACGCTGCCCTTTGGGGAAAGGCCGGTGGCGTCGGGATGCCAGATGGCGGACTGACAACAGTAGCCCTCAATCCAAGCTTCGCGCGCGTGCGACGGCAGTGCGACGCGGCGATGGGCGACGTCGAAGCCGAAGTAAGGGATTCCATCGATCCAGAGAGTGGCTTCGCCCTGATCGCGCCATTCGAGATAACGCGGTGTGCCCGCGCGCGTTTCCGGCGGGAGCTGGAGGTGAAACCAGCGTTGATCGAAGAGGCGGCCCCACGCTTCGCCGGAACGGACGGCGCGGCGCGGAAGAGCGGCGGCCTCAGCAAGCGTGTTGTGACGGGCGGACGCTGTGCACGCGGTGACGGGCACCGGAACCGGATTGCTCCACACTCGTTCACGCATGCGGCGCAAGGCGGCTTCGACGCGGTTGGGGATGAGCTGCGGGAGAGGAACGGGGCCTGCGGTCATGGGTGAGTGGGGCGGCTACAAAGTCACCGGTTCGGCTGCGAGCGTGCAACGTAACGGTGCACCATTGCGACGAGTCGCACGAACTGGACGCCTGGCGGCGCGAGGTACGATTTGCGCAGGCTTGGAACGGCGCGGCGGGAATGTACGGTGGCGAAATGAA